>JBEKPN010000001.1:0-27399 GCA_049520695.1 Dehalococcoidales bacterium
CAGACTCAAGCCTTCTTAATACCCAACCTCAACAGAGGCGATGCATCCGTCAGGATAACGCTCAGCTACTATTTCGAGACCAAACCCACCGTTCCGTAGGAATTCTACGCGGGTAAAATGCTATAATCCCACATTATGTGGGTATTGATAACTATGGTGGTCGGGGTGTCGCTTTCCGGCGTGGTGGCCCCTGGCCCCTTTTTCGCCGTGACGCTGGCCAAAAGCTACAAATCTCCCTGGGCTGGCACGCTGATGGCGCTGGGACACGCCGTCATCGAGGTACCTCTAATACTTCTTATCTACTTCGGCTTTGCCCATTTTTTCCAGGATACGGCCGTTCAGATAGTGCTCAGCCTGGCCGGTGGGGCTATGATAGTCTGGATGGGCGTCAGCATGTTCCTCGACCGCGCCAGGGTAGTGAGGGAAGGTAAGGATTTGCCCTATCCTGCCTTCGTGGCCGGCATCGTTATGAGCGCTCTCAATCCCCTTTTTCTTTTATGGTGGGCTACAATCGGCAGCCTGCTGGTGATGCAGTTCCTGGACTACGGCGTGAGCGGCCTTTTTATTCTCATCACTGTGCACTGGCTGTGCGATTTGGTATGGCTGACCTTCGTTTCGGTATTCATCAACAAGACGCATCACTTTTTGGGCAAACGTTTCCAGGAATGGTTTTTCATTGCCACCAGCCTCTTGCTGGTGTTCTTCGGTTTCCGCTTCATCATATCGGGCATACAGACCATCATCAAATAGGAGGTTTATCCTATGAAAGTGGGCGTAGTCTATGACACTGTTTACCTGGGTCATGACCCAGGCGAACACCCCGAGAACAGGCAGCGCCTGGAGGCCATCGTCCTGCGGCTGAAAGAAACGGGCCTCTGGGAAAAGCTCGTTCACATCGCCCCGCGCCCGGCTACGTTTGAAGAGCTGCGGCGCGTGCACAGCGAGAGCCACGTCAGATATATCAGAGAGATGGCTGAATCAGGCGGCGGTCAAATAGACGCCGACACGGTTGTCTCCTTACACTCCTATGAGGCTGCCCTGTATGCCGCCGGTGGCGTTGAAAGCGCGGTGGATGTGGTGATGGGTGGGGAAGTCACGTCTGCCTTCGCGCTGGTGCGCCCGCCGGGACACCATGCCACGCGTAATCAAGCCATGGGTTTTTGCCTTTTCAATAACGTGGCGGTAGCCGCGGCGCATGCACTGGATAAGTATAAACTACAGCGCGTTCTCATCCTGGATTTCGATGTGCACCACGGCAACGGCACGCAGGATATTTTCGCTGACGAGCCGCGCGTCAATTATATTTCGGTACACCAATCTCCGCTCTATCCCGGCAGCGGCAGCCTGGAAGAACGCGGCGCGGGAAACATGTTCAACATTCCTCTTCCTCCAGACTGCGGAGACGGCGAATACGCGCGTGTTTACGATGAGATTGTTATACCGGTAGCGCGCAGGTTCAACCCGGAGCTAGTCCTCGTTTCAGCGGGCTTCGATGCCCACTGGGCGTATGAACTGGCCTCCATGTGCTTGAGTATAAACGGCTACGCTCAAATAGTGCGCAGGATAAAGGCGCTGGCGGACGAATACTGTGCGGGGCGGCTCGTTCTCAGCCTGGAAGGTGGCTATAACCCGGCACCCCTGGCGGGATGCGTTAAAGCGGTGTTCGACGTGCTGCTGGGAAATGAGAGGATCGAAGACAGGCTAGGGCCCTGTTCCTCTCGGGAGAATCCCCCGGATATTGTGCCGCTCATGGTGCGACTCAAAGAATCATTTGGGCTAAGTTGAGTCCTCGCTCAGTGCCTGCTTTTCTCCGACGGCGAGAAGTTTTTTGACATAATCCAGTGCTTCCCCGCGCGTGGTGACCTCCCCGACAGCCTGAGCTTCGCGCACCTCTTCCAGCAGCTCGCCCAGGCGGCGTCCCGGGGCAAGCCCCAGTTCGCGCTGCAGGTCGTGGCCGTCCAGCAGTTTGGCGGGCGCCATGGTCTGCGGCTTCTTCTCATGCTCGGCGATCAAGTACGTCGCTACCCCGACATGCCAGTCCCAGTTATCCTTTTCCAGGTTGGGGCCGCGCGTGGCCAAGTGGTCGGCCAGGCTGAAATAAAGCGTGGCGTAAGCCGCTTCCCCCATGTCTCGGAAGTAGCGGTAGATGGCGCGTTTGGTGGGAGCCGCTCCATCCTCGGTCATCTGCACCGGGCGCAGGTGATAGCGCACGATGGCCTCCACGAACTGTATCTCGCGGTTGCTGAAGCGCAGCCTCTCCAGTATGGCGGCGGCGATGGGCGCGCCCTCCTGCGGGTGGCTGTAGAAGCGTACCTTGCCGAACTCGTTGACGATGCGCGTCTGCGGCTTGGCAATATCGTGCAGCAACGCCGCCAGCTTGGTGAGCACGCGGCGTGTGGAGAGCGGGCTGACTTTAGCCTCAAAATAACTCTTGATATTCTCGTCCCACGGTATCCCGGCGAGGACGCTGCTATCGGCGAACTCCCAGCCGCTCTTACGCAGGATAAAATCCAGCGCCGAGATGGAGCGCACCGAATGATGGAAGACGTTCCAGGTGTGCTCTTTGGGCTGTCCCACCTCCCGTGTGGCGGCCAGCTCGGGGATGACGGCAGTGAGCAGTCCCAGTTTGTCCAGATAGACGATGATTTTATAACTATCGGCCAGCGCCAGCAGCCGCAGCAGCTCTTCGCGCACGCGCTCTCCGGCCACATTTTTAATCAGCTCATGGTCGCGTTCCATGAGCTCCTCGGTTTGTGGTTCAATGGTAAAACCCAGGTCGGCTACGAGGCGCACACCGCGCAGCAGACGGATGGCGTCATTCTGGAAAACCTGCGGGCTGACGGCGCGGATGAGTTTCCTTTGTATATCGCCCAGACCATCGAAGGGGTCGATAATGGCTGCCTTGATCCTATCTTTTGACGAAAGAACGAGTTTAGTAAGGTCGATAGCAAGTGCATCGACGGTAAAGTCGCGCCGTCCCAGGTCTTCGGTGAGGTTGCCCTGAAGCGTAGCGACATCTATCTGCCAGTTCTCGGCTACTTCTTGCTCCTCTTTTTGGGGCAGCAAGCGCACCACGCCGTTTTCGTTGTCAAGTACCACGCAGTGAGCCTTGAGATATACGGCTATCTCCTGTCCGATAGCGAGGGCATCGCCGGCGATGGCAATGTCGATATCCGCCTTGTCGCGTCCCATCACCATGTCGCGCACCAGTCCGCCCACTATGTAGGCTTCGATATGGTGCTGCGCCAGGAACCCCCGTAGACGTGACAGGATAGCGCTGACCGTGGGGCTCAGGGAGACCTCTAAACGGTTTTCATTCACGCTTTCAGGATAGACGAAAGCGGGGGGATTGGCAAGACTTTTCGTGTTTTTGGCGAATGGAGCATGTCATTCCTGCACATTCGTCCTTCAGCCGAAGGACTCAGTGTAAACTCCAGCGAGAATCCAGTGAAAACTACAACGCGGATTGTCGGGTCAAGCCCGACAATGACACTGGGAGGGAGCAGTTGACAATCCTATCGTGCTATGTTACGATATATCGTAATAAGAATAGGAGGTCAACAATGTTTGGTTCACATTTTTATGGTTCGGAGAGGCACCAGCGCCCGGTGGAAAAGGGAGCGCTCAAGTATGTCATTCTCGACCTGTTGAAAGACAAGCCCAGCCACGGCTATGAGATTATCCGTGCTCTGGAAGACCGTTTCCACGGCTTTTACACGCCCAGCGCCGGCAGCGTCTATCCCACTCTGCAACTGCTGGAAGACATGGGCTATGTCACCTCGGCGGAGCGCGACGGTAAGAGGGTTTACACTATCACCGACGAAGGGCGCAAGCACTTGGGTGACGAAAAAGAGCACATAGACGATATCAAAGGCCGCATGAAGGACTTCTGGGGAATGCACAACCGCGCGGATTTCCGTGATACGTTAATAGAGTTCCGCGGCCTTGGTAAGATGTTCCGCGAGCATGCGCGCGACCTGAACGAGGACCAGTGGAAACGCATCCGCGAGATTGTCCACCGCGCCACCGGCGAGATATCGGACGTAATAGGGCACTAGGCTTTATTCGGCAAATACCAAAAGCGAAATGCTTAATGTTGATGGCCAGACGTGCTTGTTCTAGTCACTTGATAGCGTTGATCAGCCTAAAACCACCGAGAGCGAATAACGCGTAGATTGCTAATCCAATGTAGGTGGAGTTGATTATTGCAAGTAGCACAGCAAATATTGGTGATGAGCCAACTCGCCGCAAGTTTGTCTTCTGTTCTTCAGATAGTTTGTTGCCTAAGAAGAATTCAGCGATAGCGGTATTGAAAAAGGAGAGGGAGAGAATAACGTGGAAAATAGCGAAGGCAAGTATACCAGCTCCGAAGCTTACCAATGTTATGAAGCTTAAAAAAAGTAGTCCCACTATGGTAATTATGATTGCCAATCTTTTCAGGCTTATTATTTTTAACATATTTCCTCGATTCTTATAATAGAAGCAATTGGTTACACTTTGCTTGTGAGTCCCGAGGATAGGAAACAATAGGTCATTAATTCATCTCTTGCTTTCTCTTGAGCAATCTAATTTAGCCCTACTGGGTCTACATCAATAGCCCAGCCTGATGGGACCTCTTCATTGTTAAGAAGCCTTTCGGGCTGGTTGCCGCGCAGGGTTAGCTGCCAGCGGTATCGTCCCCTCAGCCGGGCGATAAAGGCTGGCGCCGGGCCGATGATGCTCACGTCTATTATACCCCGCCCCGCGATGTCCGCCTCTAATTGGTGTTTCATGCGCTCGGCTTCAGTTTTACAGGCAGTCTCGTTGACGTGGACATAGGTCAGGCGCACTAGTTGCGAGAAGGGCGGCTCGCCCAGCTCGCGACGGAAGGCTATCTCCTGGTTATAAAAGGCTTCGTAGTCCTGCTTGAGTACTGCCTGTATGGCATAGTGCTCGGGCGAATAGGTCTGAATGATGACGTGTCCCGGACGCTCGCCGCGTCCGGCGCGACCGGCCACCTGAGACAGGAGTTGAAAGGTGCGTTCTCCGGCGCGGAAATCGGGCAGGTTGAGGGCCGTATCGGCGCTGACCACCCCTACCAGCGTCACCTGCGGCAGGTCGAGGCCCTTGGCCACCATCTGCGTGCCGATGAGGATATCGGCCTGATGGCTCTTGAGCTTATCCATTATCTCCTGATGCGAGTGTTTGGCGCGTGTGACGTCACTGTCCCAGCGCAGTAGTCTGGCTGTCGGGAATCCCTGCGCCGTCTCCTCTTCGAGTTTTTGAGTCCCGATACCCAGGAATTTTATCCTGCGGCTGAAGCAGCGCGGACACGTAGTGGGCACCGGCTGGTGGCGGTTGCACTGGTGGCACACCAGAGCCCCCTCGGCTGAGTGGTAGCTCATGGGCACCTGGCAGCGCCGACATTTCACCACCAGCCCGCAGGTGCGGCACTGCACGAAGGTGGCGCTGCCGCGGCGGTTGAAAAAGAGGATGACCTGCTCGCTCTGACTTAGTGCCTGACCCATGGCCTCACGCAGGCTGTGGCTGAACATGCTGCGGTTGCCGCTCTTGAGCTCCTCGCGCAGGTCCACCAGCTCGATGTTCGGCATGGGTGAACCGGGGTGGGGAGTGAGGCGCTCAGGCAACTCAAGCAGAGTGTAATCTCCCGTTTTGGCGTGGTAATAGGTCTCGACGTCCGGCGTAGCGCTGCCCAATATGACGGTGGCTTCCGTCATCTCCGCCAGTTTGAGGGCAACATTGCGGGCATGGTAGCGCGGGGACTGGTCCTGCTGTTTATACGTCCACTCGTGCTCCTCGTCTATGACGATGAGGCCGAGGTCAGGCTGTGGGGCGAAAATGGCGCCCCTCGGCCCAACGACGACGTCGTATCCTCCCTTCTGGATGTCGCGCCACTGGTCAAACTGCTCGCCCAGCGAGAGTTTGCTGTGCAGCACGGCCACTTTATGCGGGAAGCGGCTGGCGAAGCGCTCGATAGTCTGGGGTGTGAGGGCTATTTCCGGCACAAGGGCGATACCGCGCTGGCCGAGTTTCCTTGCCTCAGCTAAGGCTTGCAGGTACACTTCAGTCTTGCCGCTGCCGGTGACGCCGTGCAGGACAAAGACGCCGGGTTTGCCAGACTTGAGGTTTTGCGTGATGGCGGAGAGGGCAACGCTCTGGGCAGGCGTCAGTTTGAGAGGCGACGAGGGTGTGATACGGGAGTAGTCGATGGGTTCGCGCTTGACCTCGACGGGCTCAATACTCACGAGGTTCCGGCTAACCAAAATGTTGAGCAAGGGGCGCGGGAAACCGGCTTGCTTAACCTCAGAAACGGGTATCGGTCGCTTCTGACGGGTCAGATATTCCAGGAGGGCGACCTGCCTGGGAGCTCTCTTTTTGAGCGTGGTGAGGGCCTGTTCGAGGGCGGCGGGCGAAGTCGTGAGCCTGACATAATCTTCCTGTTTGGGCTTCACCTTCTCGCGCTCGATCTCATAGCTCCGCGTGATAAAGCCTCGGTTTACCAATTGCGAGGCAACCCTCTGCGCGGTCTTCTTGCCGAGGACTTTTTCGAGTTGCTTCAGGCTTACTGTGCCTTCTCTCCGTACGGCGTTTAGGAGTTGCTTCTGCTCGTCATTGAGATTGGTGTCGTCAAGGCTGGCCTTATTCGTGACGCTGATGAAGGTGAGTGGCTGGCGCTCGAAGCCCGGCGGCAGAAAGAGGGCGATGGCCGCAAAAATGGGGGAGAAGTAGTAGTCGCTTATCCATTGGGACAACTCGAGTTGTGTTTTGGAAAGCAGGGGCTCGGGCTGGATGAGGCTGTCGATAGGACGCACGGATTCGACAGAGGGATACTCTGAAAGCACGACCACGACGCCCTGCAGGATACGCTTGCCGAAAGGCACCCACACAGCGTGGCCGGGCGAGAGCGCGAGGCCTTCAGGGATGGAATAGCAGAAAAGCTGACGCTCGCCGGCAGGAGAGTTGACGCTGACTTCGGCAAATGACAAAGCCATACTCCCTGCTCCTGCTCACTGGCGAGCGTTACAGTGAAATGCTGTTATTCAGCCTTGGTTTCTGCTTCGGGCGCGGTAGCGGCGGGGGCTTCAGCTACGGGGGTCTCCATCACGGGCAGGTCCTCGATTTCGGAGGCACCGGCGGCCTCAATCATGGCCAGCTTTTCCTTGCTCAACCGCTTTTCCTTGATGCGGGCGGCCTTGCCGCTGAGATTGCGCAGGTAGAACAGGCGAGCGCGGCGCACTTTACCGTGGCGCACCAGCTCGACGCGGGCTACCAGGGGGGAGGCGTAGGGGAAGGTGCGTTCCACACCGACACCGTAGGCCACGCGGCGCACGGTGAAGTTGCCGCCGTCGACGGAGTGGTGGATCTTGATGACCACACCCTGGAACATCTGGATGCGCTCTTTGTCGCCCTCGACGATGCGCATGCTGACCTTAACGTTATCACCAGCGGTAAGCTGGGGGATAGGTTCTTTCTTGATGACGACTTTCTTCTCTTTGACTTCCTTGGCGTCTTTCTTCTTGGTTTCGGCGGCCATACGTTTACCTCAACTGTTTTTTAGTATCCATATAAAGTAACATAACAGGCTCAAATATTCAAGTTGGGATGGCAAAGCGGCTTTTCAGTAGCCGCCAATTGGAGGCGTGTAGTCATTCCCGCACATTCGTCCTTCAGCCGAAGGACTCAGTGTAAACTCCAGCGGGAATCCAGGGAAAACTACAACGCGGATTGTCGGGGCAAGCCCGCCAATGACACGTACCTATGGGTCTGTTAGAATAACAACTCAAAGAGGTTTGATATGAAACCTAAAAGCTTGAGCAATGATGTATTGAATGAAAACGCATGGTCAAGCTGGATATTCAATTCAATATTTCACATCCAGCAGTGTTCTCAATACCTTGGGGAATAGTTTTCTTAAGTATTCCTTCACACCAGGATTCAGGATACGGCAGCGATATTTCGGTATCCACACGATACGGTATTCTGTGCGATCAATACTATGTCCAGCTAATCGCGCTTCCATGTTCTAAACATAGCGTATCGCCGCCTACTCATTCACCCACTGGCAAAGCCCCTGGAACTCTGCCCTTCGGGTTATTAGACTGATCCGCATAAGATGCGGAGTTATGGCAACGGATCCATCCCCAATAGAATCGAGTAATTCTTTCGTTAATTGACCTATAATAGTACGCATTGAATCACTCTCATTTTACCGGTGTTGTTGTAGAAGAGTCGGAAGTTTTATCGGAAGCCGGGTCATCGCCTTCCTGCTTCTTCTCAAAAAAGGCTTCAGCAACTGTTTTTAATTTGAAAACAGCAGAATCGGTAAACATACCTACAAGCAGCCCCATCGCCACAAAGCCAACTGGGCTCAGATTTGCGGTAGTGGACTTTGAGGAAAGGAAACCACCACGAATTACAAAATAGAATGCCAGAGCCACAGCGATACCGGCGAACGGCATTAAAAGGTAATTCATTAACCAACTATTTATTAATCTGCGCTGTCCTACGTACCATGAAAAAGAGCGGATCACAAATGCCTGAGCACCAAGAGCTGCGGCTAATACCACCAGCAACACTAGTTGAGCCTCGGAGGTCATAGTCACATTCGTCCAGAACAGAAGAGATAGGTTTACGGTAGTGGCGGTATCAGTGGTTTGTGGCGGCCATATCTGAATAATACAGACAATAATAGCAAGCGTAAGCAAAGCCAGGTAAATCGCCATAATTACGATGACTTTTTTATTTGCCCAACTCTCCCCAACTGAGCTTTTTGGGAGAGACTGTTGACTACCGGTATTGGCTGGCATATTTCCCTCCAATATTTTTTGATTTAGTTGGATATGAGCAAAAGTAACAGTATAGTACTCTAATAATTGGACACAATCAAACCGCCGTGAAGGAACCCTATAGAGTTGATCTATCGTAGAGCAGACGGTTAATAAGCCGCCGGTTGAGCGGGCTACCGCCACCCTTTAGTTCAGAACGCAAACTCGCGGTTGCCCGTCTTATCATGATTAAAACAAAAAGCGCTATATAACCAAGCACGATACTTCGCGATTCACCATGCCACCAAGCGGCCAATGGTAAGATTGCAAAGCCGATAGCCATCCCGAGTGGTAAGCTAGACTGGGATGCCCCACAAATTTTAGTTAATAATCGTTTTTTTCTTGATAGGCTGTTTCTCCCTGACTGTCACTTTAGTACAGGATTGTTGTCTCCATATTATCTCTTTGTAAAATCCATGTAAAATGCCAGCAGGCGATTGTATTATTCGTCGGGATAGCTCAAGTCGGACCCGGGCGGGCTCACCCGGCCCTCGTTCTCCACCATCGACTGGAGCATCTTTTTCTCTCTGGCGGTGAGGCTGGCTCCGGCCAGCAGGTCGGGGCGGCGCCGGGCAGTCCTCAGAATTGATTGCTCGCGGCGCCAGGCGGCGATTTTGGCGTGATTGCCCGAAAGAAGTATTTCCGGGACCTTCCAGCCGCGGAACTCAGCAGGGCGAGTGTACTGGGGATGTTCCAGCAGTCCGTCCGAGTGCGAATCTCCGGGAGCTGATTCCTCCGAACCCAGCACGCCGGGAATAAGCCGTACCACGGCATCCGCCACCACCAGCGCCGCAAGCTCACCACCGGAGAGAACGTAGTCGCCGATGCTGATCTCCTCGGTTACGATGTGCTCGCGCACGCGTTCATCCACACCCTCGTAATGACCGCACAGGATGACCAGCCGCTTATGCTCCGCCAATCGATAAGCCAGAGACTGGGAGAACGGCTTGCCCTGCGGCGTCATCAGGATGACAGGGATGGGTTCTTCATCCGGCTGGCGGTCCTTGAGCACGTCCTCCAGCGCCTCGAATACCGGCTCCGGCTTGAGCAACATGCCGGCTCCGCCGCCGAAGGGGTAGTCATCCATCACGTGATGTTTGTCATGGGTGTAGTCGCGCATATTATATATATTGAAGCTTGCCAGCCCTTTGTCTCTGGCGCGCTGGAAGATGGCGGACGAAATCGGCGACTCGAAAAGCTGCGGGAAGAGGGTAAGTATGTCTATGCGCATGGTAGATTTATTCTACCACATCCGTAGAGTGTGTTTGGGCAATTGACACGTCGATTTATTATTACGCTCCCTTTACATATTTATATTTATATAGTGCTTTCCCGCCAAAAAGTTCATTCTTTCTGCTTTTATGGCTTTCCAGTTTAGTACTATCGCCTTTTATGTTGCCTTATAAACAAAATATTCTTTCTAAAACTATTGACAACGATGGGTGCATGTAGTGTAGAATGGTAGAAAGTGGGAAGAAGTGGGGAGTAGAGGATTTTTCTCCTATGTTTCTGGGCGAATTTGAATATCGTATAGACGACAAGGGGCGCATGCCTTTTCCGCCTCGTTTCCGTCCTTACTTCAAGGACGGAATTATAGTTGCGCCTGGCCAAGAAAAGTGCCTTTCAGTTTACACCATTGCCGAGTGGAAGAAAATGGCGGACAGCTTGGCTGCCGGCGGCCTGCCACCCAGCAAGCTGCGCAAGATAAACCGCGCCCTTTTCGCCACGGCCTTCCATACTAACCTGGATGCCCAGGGCCGCATCAACCTGCCGACGACGCTGCGCCAGTATGCCGGTCTGGATGAGGACATCATCGTCGCCGGAGCCAACAGCTATATCGAGCTTTGGGATAAAGCGGCCTGGGACAGCGAAAAGAATACCGACCTGGCTGAAGCCTGGCAGATAATCGAAAGCCTGGAAAGGCACTAGGGGAGTGGGGATGCCGACCACTACGCACATTCCTGTCCTGTTGAAGGAAACCGTGGAAGCCCTGGCTATCCAGCCGGGTGGCCGCTATGTCGACTGCACGGCGGGGGGCGGTGGGCATGCCGAGGTCATACTGGAGCGCAGTGCACCCGGCGGCCAATTGCTGGGCATAGACGCCGACCCCGAAGCCGTAAGGTTGGCGCGAGCGCGCCTGTCGCGTTTCGGCAACTCGGCACTGATTGTCAACGACAACTTCTCCAATCTGGAAACCATCTGCCTTAAAAACGACTTCGAACCGGTCAACGGCATTTTATTCGACTTGGGGCTGTCTTCGCTCCAGCTCAGCGAGACCGGGCGCGGCTTTAGCTTCAAGCATGGCGCGCCGCTGGACATGCGGTTCGGTCCGGAGCAGACCATTTCTGCCGCCGATATCGTCAATAAGTACTCCGAAACCGAACTGGGGCGCATCATCTACGAATTCGGCGAGGAAACACACAGCCGCCAGATAGCCCGCCTTCTGGTGCGGGCGCGTCCTATCCATACCACTGACGAACTGGCAGCGCTTATCGAACGCGCCATGCCGGTACGAGGGCGCATACACCCCGCCACCAAGACCTTTCAGGCGCTGCGCATTGCCGTCAACCAAGAGCTGGAGCACCTTGAGTCGGCACTTGCGCAGGCCCTAAACCTGCTGGGACATGAGGGACGTTTGGTGGTCATCAGTTATCATTCGCTGGAAGACCGCATCGTCAAGAACTTTATGCGCCGCGAGGCCGCCGGCTGTATCTGCCCACCCGGCCTGCCGCAGTGCGTTTGCCATCATCAGCCCCGCCTTGGCCTGGTACATAAGGGGGTCATCGCCCCCAGTTTGGCGGAGGAAAAGGCCAATCCGCGCTCGCGCAGCGCCAAGCTGCGGGTAGCCGAAAGAATTATAAGCAGCGAAGAGTGGCAGGAAACGGCGCAGCGCCTCAGCCAGCTTGCCGGCAACGAGACCAGCGGCTGGAAACATCCGGACAAACTGAGGATGATTTTCGGCGCAACGCTTAATTTGAATTAGGTGGTGGGGGCAGGGAGCCCGGAAGGAGGGGAAAAAGATGTGAGCGTCAGAACTGACTCGCCGGAGTTTTCCGTAGTAGCAGTCTGTAAAAGGAGGAGTAAATGAGCAGGAAATCAACCATTACCGCGATCGATGTTGGCACCACCAAGATAGCCACTATCATCGCCGAACAGGACAACGGCGGTGTGCGTGTGGTGGGTGTAGGCATCACCCCCTCGTACGGTATGCACAAGGGGCTGGTGGTCAATATCAATGACGCCAAGGAAGCTATCCGCGAATCGATTCGGAAGGCTGAACAGGCGTGCAACATCAGGGTGGAGTCGGCCTATGTCGGCGTGACCGGCCGGCACGTTTCTTCCACCAACAACCGGGGCGTAGTGGCTATCACCCGCAACGACAGACTGGTAAGGCCGGATGACCTCAAGCGCGTCATGACCACCGCGCAGAGCGTCAAGGTACCCCAGGACAGGAAACTGCTACACGTCATCCCGCGCAACTACGCGGTGGACGGCCAGCCGGGTGTCAAGAACCCGGTAGGTATGCACGGTTTCCGGCTGGATGTGGAGACACACATCATCACGGCGGCTGCCAACTCGATACAGAATTTGGTCAAGTGCGTGCGCAGCATTGGGATCGACATCGATGACCTGGTGCTCGAACCCCTGGCTTCATCCGAAGCTGTGCTAACCGAAGACGAGCGCCAGGCGGGCGTGGCCATCGCCGACATCGGCGGCGGTACCACCGACATCTGCGTCTTCAAAGAGGGTAGCATCTATCACACCGCCATCCTCCCGGTGGCCGGCTACCAGCTCACACGCGACGTGGCTATCGGTCTGGGACTACCCTTCGAGGTGG
Source organism: Dehalococcoidales bacterium (assembly GCA_049520695.1). GTDB lineage: Bacteria > Chloroflexota > Dehalococcoidia > Dehalococcoidales > UBA1222 > SURF-27. The sequence continues at coordinate 12,664 of JBEKPN010000001.1, forward strand.
CCGAGGAAATGAAGAAACGCTACGGCAGCGTCATGTCGGTATACGAGAACAAGATGGCCGGCGGCACGCCTATCTCCGAGGACGGCCACGGCATCTCCTACCAGGACCTGTGCGACATCCTGCACGCCCGCGTGGAAGAGATACTACGCCTGGTGCTGCTGGAGCTCCCGGGCTCCGATTACGAATCGGTCATCCCTGCTGGCTTGGTGCTCACCGGCGGCAGCTCCAACCTCTCGGGCATAGAGACCCTCGGCTGTGAGGTTCTCAAACTCCCGGTGCGTGTCGGCTGCCCGCTGCACATCACCGGCATCACCGATTCTTTGCACGACCCGGCCTATGCCACCGGTGTCGGCCTGCTCCTGTGGGGGGCAAAGCACCCTTCACGCCACACCCAGGAATGGAACGGTGGCGGTTTCACCGGCAGAATGCGCCAGATGGCAAGTCGACTGGCGTCACTATTCTCTGGCAAGTAAAAATAAAAAGATTGATATAAGGAGAAAAAAATGGCAAAGACGAGTTTTGTTCCCAATGGAGCCAGGATCAAGGTTTTCGGCTGCGGCGGCGGCGGCAGCAATGCCATCACTCGCATGGTGCGCGAAGAGATTCAGGGCGTTGAGTTCATCGCTGTCAATACCGATGCTCAGGCGTTGGCCATCACCGAGGCACCTGTCAGACTGCAACTCGGCGAAAAACTGACGCGTGGCCTGGGCGCCGGCGGCGACCACAACATGGGCATGAAGGCCGCTGAAGAAAGCCGCGATGAAATCAAGGAAATGGTAACCGGAGCCGACATGGTCTTCGTGACCGCCGGTATGGGCGGCGGCACGGGCACCGGCGCGGCCCCCGTAGTGGCTCAGATATCCAAGGAATCGGGCGCTCTGACCATCGCCGTGGTCACCAAGCCCTTCTCTTTCGAGGGCACTCACCGCATGCAGGTCGCCCAGGAGGGCATCAGCCGCCTGCTGGGCAAGGTCGATACCCTCATCATCATCCCTAACGATCGCTTGCTCGACCTGTGCGATCCCAAGACCGGCGTTGATACCGCCTTCAAGATGGCCGATGACGTGTTGCGCCATGGCGTGCAGGCTATCTCCGAGGTCATCACCGTACCCGGCATGATCAACCTGGATTTTGCTGATGTAAAGGCGGTCATGAAGGATGCTGGCCCCGCCTGGATGTCCATCGGCCGCGGCACCGGTAAGAACCGCGCCGTGGATGCCGCCCGCGCCGCCCTGGCCAGCCCGCTGCTGGATGTCACCATCGAAGGCTCCAAGGGCGTGCTCTTCAACGTGGTCGGCGGCGCCGATCTCACCCTCTTCGAAGTCAACGAAGCCGCTGAGGTTATCAAGCAGGCGGTTGACCCCGACGCCAACATCATCTTCGGCGTGGCCTCCGATTCCGCCATGGGCAGCGAGGTGCGCATTACCCTTATCGCCACCGGTTTCGTCAACAAGACAGATGTCGATACCAAGGAAGACGACGAGTTCACCAAGAAACTCAAGAATATCAAGACCGAGGATGAGTTGGACGTACCCTCTTTCCTGCGCCGCTGGAACCGCCCTATATCCAACCGCCAGGCCATTCCTCAGGATAAGGTGACCCGCCCGCAGATGCGCTCGTACAATCCGTAAATTAAATAGAGTTGACATCCCTTGAAATAAGAGAGAGGCTGGATTGGAAATCCGGCCTCTCTTCGTTTTACATCAGCTTGATTATAGGTTCTTTTTATAAAGGAACCATTGTGGCATAACTGCCATTGACAACGGTGGTAAAATTGTCTGGGTGGATGTTCATATCTGATCGTCTTGTTGGAGGATTTGAGCATAAGTTTCGATATAATAAGCAGCATATCGTAGTCGCCCATAGTGGTATAGGTGTTTGTTTGCGGGAAGGGCGAAGATCTGTCACTCGTAGAGGAGCACGTGGGTGACAGGGAGCCAATAGTGAAACCGAACTTGATATAAGCAGTCAGCCCCGACTTCCAGAGTCTGCGTTTTGTGATTGATACGGGAAGCGGGAGCGCCAGGGTTGAATCCTTTAACATCGACACCAGCGTGGGCAAGGTAACGGTCACTCGTGACAAGCTCTGGTGCCCAGTCACAGAGTAGTAGGCTGGGCGATACCTCATAACCCGGATTTCAAACCCGTAGTCGGTTGCAGTATAACGGGCAAGGAGGAAAGATGGAAGACAACGAAAAAGTGGTGAGGAAGGCCGTGGATGGCCAGGAGAAAGGGCTCAAGTCAGCCGCCGCGGAGATATGCACCGGCGTGGAGGAGGGTATCACCGCGGGCATCAGAGATGGCTTGCGGCGCGGCGTCAAGGAAGGGCTTGAAGAGTGCTTGAGCGGTGGTGCAGTGAGCGCGGAACGAACCGACTTTGCTACCAAGTGCACGCAGATTCTGCAGGGGGAACTCAAAGAGGCGGTGAGGAAGGGCACCAAGCCGCTCTTCGACAAGCCCGCAATGATAATCGAAGACGGGGTGTGCGCTGAACTGGCTAAGACGCTGACGCACGCAGACAAGCCCGTTTCCTTGGGTGTCATGGATGCCCTTAGCGGGCGCGCGCTGGAGTTCGCCAAGACGAAGGAGCAGGAGGTATTCAGTCACACGGTTGCCAAAGTGCCCAAAAACCCTCTGTTTATGCCAATCGTGGATGGCCTGGACTTGGCCTTTCAGGATAGCCTGACCGAAAGCTTCAAGGTGTTCCCGGACCATCTGGCGGCAGCGGTCAAAGCTAGAGAAAAGGGTGAGAAAAATGCCAGCCGATAACAATGGCCAGGGCCTGAGCGCGGAGGTAAAGAAACAGGTTGCCGATGCAGTCAGCGAAATCGTCTGCCTGATAACCAAGGAGTCAATGCGGCATACTTTCGCGTCATGGAGGCACAATCTGGACCAGATGAGCGAGCGGTCCATCGAGAAACTTGAGCGCAGGCTCGCCGCGAAAATGGAAAAATCTGCTGTCAAAAGCTGCGAGGAAAGCGTTACCGAAACCAAAAGCCTCCTTGAGGGGGCGATTAGTAACGCCAAGATGTCCAACATTGGCTTCCTGGGAGGCCAGGTGGCGCGGAGCGCCCTTTTTCTGGTAGGCGGCGCGGGTCTTATTGCGGGCGGGGCTGCGGCGTACGGAGCTAGCGGAGGTTTTGGCGGAAATTCTGTACCTGTCACTCAAACCGTGACGCTAACCACTCCTGGGCCCACCGTAACCAATACACAGACCGTAACAACTACCCAACTCGTCCCGGGACAGACCCTCACTGTCACTGCAGCTTTAGTCACACGTACGTTTGTACAGACTGTGACGGTAACAGCGTCTTCGGGCCCTTAATTAGAGAAAAAGAGAGATAAACCTGATATGCCACACGTTTCGTAATTCTGAGTTGGTTGTGCCATCTAGTGGTTTTAGACACTAAATAAGGTTATTGTGGCTTTTAGTAAAACCCCGTTTTGTGCCTGCAGTATCTTTCTATGGCATCCGCCGGGGCCAAGACGGCCACGGGTGCTTTCAGCGTCAGAATTCCAAGTCTTACTTCAGGGACAATTTATCAGCTGTGAATAACCTGTCAAGTCGAAAATTGGTCAATAGTATTTCATTTCCTGTTATTCGCAGAACTTACTATCGTCGTCTAAAAATATGGCCCAAATAACTACAAAAACAGCTTGACTTCCACTAGATATTGTGGTAAGTTATTTATAGTAATACTATATCTAGTGGTTATGTTATGAAATGCCCATATTGCGGCAGTGACGATTCCAGGGTGGTGGATTCGCGCGACACCACGGATGGTGTCAGGCGCAGGCGGGAGTGTATCAAGTGCCAGGCGCGTTTCACCACCTACGAGCGGCTGCAGCCGGTCAGTCTCTACGTCATCAAGAAGGACGGCCGCCATGAGGAGTTCAACAAGGAAAAGCTGCTCAGCGGCATTCGCAAGGCCTGTGAAAAGAGGCCGCTGGCGGCCGGGGCCGTCGATGGATTGGCGGATGACATAGAGAGCGAGCTCATCCAGATGGGCAAAACCGAGATTCCCAGCTCTGTCATCGGCGACATGGTGATGACGCACCTCAAGAAGCTGGACTACATCGCCTACATACGTTTTGCCAGCGTTTACCGCGATTTCACGGACATCACTGACCTCAAGCAGGAGGTCGATACGCTCTTAAGCCACCAGTCCCCGCCGGACGGCCAACTCACGCTGCCCATCAATTCCTAGGTCCGTACAGCTTAATCCAGTTCGGGGGTTTTTATGAGTAAACCGGGTGAGTCAAAAACGGGGGCAGGAGGGCTGGTGAACCGCACACAGATAGCCCGCGCCATTTTCAATGCTGCCGCCTCCATGGGCATTTCTGACCGTGACCTTATCGATAAGCTCACCAGCCAGGTCATCGGGCGTATGGAGCGTCCCGCCGTGCTGCCGGGCATGGAGGATTTCATCCCCAAAGGTGCCAAGCAGCCCCTGCCGCCGGCCTCTGATTCAGACATCCTGGCCATGGTGAAGGAATTTTTATCGGTTGAAAAACCCGTGGTGGCGGAACCGCTGTCCTATGCTCCGGTGCAGGAGCCGCCAGAACCCGTGATAGAACCAAAGGCCAAACCAGTCGAAATCAAACCCGCAGAAAGTAAAATTGTGTCAGAATCCAAATCAGCGCCAGAATCAAAAATACATTCCAGGAAGGAGACTACCGCCATGCCCGCCAAGACCAAAACAGGCGCTGTCCCCGCGATACTTAGCGAGAACGCCCTGCGCGTGTTGGAAAAGCGCTACCTGAAAAAGGACAAGGGCGGCAAGGTGATAGAGACTCCCGATGATATGTTCCACCGTGTGGCGCAGACCATTGCCTCGGCGGAACTCAAATATAACCCCAAAGCCGATGTCAAAGCCTGGGAGGATAAATTCTACGATGTTATGACCTCGCTCGAATTCTTACCCAACTCGCCCACGCTGATGAACGCCGGGCGTGAGCTGGGGCAGCTTTCAGCCTGTTTCGTTTTGCCTATCGAAGACTCCATGGAATCCATCTTCGAGGCCGTCAAGAATACTGCCCTTATCCACAAGAGCGGCGGCGGCACCGGTTTCTCGTTTTCGCGCTTGCGCCCCGAGACCGATAGAGTCGGCTCGACCGGCGGCGTGGCCAGCGGCCCGGTGTCCTTCATGCGAGCCTTCGACGTGGCCACCGATGTCATCAAGCAGGGCGGAACCAGGCGAGGAGCCAATATGGCCATCCTCGACGTCACGCATCCGGACATCATGCACTTCATCACCTCCAAAGAGGATATGTGCTCGCTCACCAATTTCAATATCTCGGTGGCCGTTACCACCGATTTTATGCAGGCGGTCAAGGACGGGGCTGACTTCAACCTCCTCAATCCACGCACCAAAGAAGTGGCGGGGAAGCTGAACGCCAGAGCCGTTTTCGACAAGATGGTGGAGCTGGCCTGGAAAACAGGCGATCCCGGCGTGGTCTTCATCGACCGTATCAACCAGGACAATCCGACACCACAACTCGGGCGCATAGAGAGCACCAACCCCTGCGGCGAGCAGCCGTTGCTGCCCTACGAGTCGTGCAACCTGGGTTCCATCAACCTGGCGCGCATGCTCAAGCGTAACGGCAAGGTGGAGATAGATTATAAAAAACTGGAAGAGACGGTCAAAATGGCCGTGCGCTTCCTCGACAACGTCATCGACGTCAACCGCTTCCCCCTGCCCGCTATAGATGAGATGACGCGCAAAACGCGCAAAATCGGCCTGGGCGTGATGGGCTTCGCCGACATGCTCGTGCAGCTCGGCGTGCCTTACAACTCCGAAGAGGCACTCCGCATGGCCGAGGAGGTCATGGGAGTCATCAACAACACGGCGCACAAGACTTCCGCAGAGCTGGGCGCGGAGCGCGGCGTGTTCCCGGCCTTCGCCGGCAGCGTCTACGACAAACCCGGTGCTCCCCGCATGCGCAACGCCTCCTGCACCACTATCGCGCCTACAGGCACGCTTTCCATTATCGCCAACTGCTCCGGCGGGGTGGAGCCGGTCTTTGCGCTCTCCTTCACGCGCAATATCCTTGACGGGGCCAAGTTCATCGAGGCCAATCCCTATTTCGAGGATGCCGCCAGGAGCGGTGGCTTTTACTCTGGAGAACTGATGCAGAAGCTGGCGGACGGGGCACACCTGAAAGATATCGAGGGCGTACCTGACGAGTACAAGCGTGTCTTCGTCACCGCGCATGACATCGAGGTGAAGTGGCACGTGCGCATGCAGGCTACCTTCCAGCACCATACGGACAACGCTGTATCCAAGACGGTCAACTTCCCCAAGGAAGCCACTGTAGCCGATGTGGGCAACGTTTACATGATGGCCTATGAGGAACGGCTCAAGGGCATCACCATCTACCGCGACGGCAGCCGCGAGGGGCAGGTGCTCACCACCGGCAAGGACGCCAGTAAAGAAAAGAAGGAAGAGGCCCGGCCGGCGGTGCTGGCTCCCCGCCGCCGCTCCAAGGTCACCTCCGGCTTTACCGAGCGCGTCACTACCGGCTGCGGCTACATCTACGTTACCGTCAACTCCGACGAGCACGGCATCTGCGAGGTATTCTCTCACCTGGGTAAGACGGGCGGCTGCGCCGCGGCACAACTCGAATCCACCTGCCGCCTTATCTCGCTGGGGCTGCGCTCAGGCATTGATGTCGCCTCGCTGGTGAAGCAGCTAAAGGGCATTCGCTGCCCCTCCATCGCCTGGGAGAACGGCAAGTCCATTCTCTCCTGCGCCGATGCCATCGCCGGGGTGCTGGAGCGCCACGCTGGGCTGGCTCACGGCAAGGAAGAGGACGCGCACGGAAAGGCTACACAGGACCTGGGGCTGGTGAAGAATGTGGCCGGGCAGTGCCCGGAGTGCACCAGCCTGCTGGCTTACCAGGAGGGCTGCCTGGTGTGCCCGAGCTGCGGATATACGAAGTGCTAGTATAGAGGGGGTGGAGGCAAAGAATGCCTATTGAATCTGATTGGAAGAATAAAGTCTTATGGCTGATTGTTGGGGCCATCATTGCGTCAGGGGTTTATTTTGGTTTTAGCCTGATACAAACAGCGATTCAAGCAAGAGACCCCAAGCTCACCTATTATTTGAATAATGGAGCCATTTTTGCTGGTACAGGCAAGTACTATGCGATTTATGATGTATATGTCTCAAATGTAGGAAAAGCTAAAGTCGATAATGTGGCGGGCGCCATCACTACAACGGGGTTAACAATCTCTGATATACAATTCAGTAGTAGTGTTGAAATTCCGTATACATCTCAAACTCAAGGTGATAAGCTCGAATTTCAGATTGCTGAACTCAACCCTAAAGAGATGATGAAAGTATCAGTCTTCTCTGTAGGGGATAGCATTCCGCCTGGCAAACCCATTGTTTCACTTAGGGGTTCTGGGGTGACAGCCATAGAATCAACAAGTTTTCCTGGCGGTGCCCAAAATACTGTGCTCCCAAATGTACTGGCCGCTGTTGCATCGACTTCTATTGGATTTGTCGCTTTTATCAATATGTATAAGCGGAATTCAACGATGATGATATTCGGTAAGCACGCTGATAACCAAAATACAATCATGGCTTATCTATGCGGAGTGCATGGCCTGATAAGAGACGTTGAAAATTACGTGCGGAATAGTAGTGGTTGCCTATACTGGGTGGAAGCAGACCGATTCGCTTCAATTGTAGAAAATGATGCGACTTCGGGTGATATAGATAAAATCAAAGGTGTGCTGCTTGATTTACCAAAATATGCGAACATGAATCAAGCCTCTTCTGGGATTGTTGAATTTGACCTAGCCCGTATAGAGTTTGCCCAAGGCCACCAAGACAAAGCGAAAGAACATCTTGCGAATGCAAAGAAACAAGCGAAAGCCATTGTAAATCATAGATTGAAATTTCACGGCGGACTAGCTGCTTTGAGTGGTTAAGAGAACCACTACGAAGTACAAGTTTGAAAGGAGGTGACAACATAGACAGACAGGAAAGGGTCATGATATTCATAGACGGCTCGAACATGTACCACTCGCTCAAGGCCTATTTCAAACGCACGGACATAGACCTCGGTTGCTTCAGCAACAAGATACTCGACAAGCGCCGCCTGGTGCGTATGTATTATTACAATGCCGTCGTGGGCAAGGTGGAAGAACCTGAGCGTTTCAAGGACCAGGAGAAGTTTTTTAAGAGCGTGGCCGCCATACCCTATACCGAACTGCGCCTGGGGCGGCTGGTCTATACCAACCAGTGGCCTAACAGCCCACCCTTTGAAAAAGGCGTGGATGTGCAGCTTGCCACCGACATGATAACGCATGCCTTCAAGAACAACTATGACGTTGCCATACTCGTGGCTGGAGACAACGATTTCGTGGGCGCCCTCCAGGCGGTGAAGGACAACGGCAAACACGTTGAGGTAGCCCTTTTCGGACTGGAACGCACCTCGCGCCAGCTCAGAGAGGTGGCTGACCGCGTCATCGCACTCGACGGACGCCTTCTGCGCGGCTGCTGGAAAGGTCCTCCGACCCTCCGCCCGAATGTTCCCCGCCCTGCGAACCGCGGCGGGATTCGTAACGAACGCCGCATCGAGAACCACGACGAACAGCTTACCGAATCTGATAACGAAGTTTTGAACGATACTCGCGCTGAGCCCGGCGGTGATACCCGTAACGATTTCTGGAACAATTCCAGATTTGAAGCGTAGTCGGCATAGGTTGCTTAGGCAGTGAGCCCCTTTCGTAAGATAGGGGCTCATTTTATTGTGTCGGTGCGGTTTGTATAAAACATAACCGAGGGATAATCTCATCAACTTTCACCCTCACTCTTATTTCTCCCATCAAGGGAGAGAAGAAAAGTTTGATTGTGTCAGCGCCTGTCTTGCTGTAATATCATGGCAATGGCAGGAAAGAAAGAACGGCCCGCCCCATCGCAGAGCCGCGCCGACTATTTCAGCGGCGGTAAACTGGCTGGCGAAGAGGGCACCATCATTAAGGACTGGGGCGGGCGTTACCCGTTCGCTCTCATTTACCCCAACAGCTACTTCGTTGGCATGTCCAACCTGGGCGTGCAGGCCATTTACAGGCTGCTCAACAACCGCAGCGACGCCGTCTGTGAACGTGTTTTCTGGGAGGGCGATGGCAAGCCCTTTTTGAGTCTGGAATCCTCGCGCCCCATGATGGATTACGCCTGCCTGGCTTTTTCCTTCTCTTATGAACTGGACTACCTCAACCTGCCGCCTGTCATGCGGGCGGCGGGTATTCCTCTATACGCGCGGGAACGTGACGAGCGTCATCCTTTGCTCATTGCCGGGGGCCCGTGCATCACCACCAACCCCATGCCCGTGTCTCCCTTTTTCGACGCGCTGTGCATCGGCGAAGCCGAGGTGATACTACCCTCTATGCTGCCGATACTGGTCGAGGATAGCTCCCGCGAGGAGAAGCTCAAGCGGCTCTCAGGCTTGCCGGGAGTGTATGTTCCTGCCTGCCATGACGGCCACAGGGTCAGGCGCCAATGGCTGGCCAACCTGGATGAGTTTCCCGTCCATTCCACGGTCCTGACGCGCGATACCGAACTGGGCGACCTGTATCTTATCGAGGTGGAGCGCGGGTGCAGCGCTGCCTGTAGTTTTTGCCTGGTTAGCCGCGCTTTCTGCCCGCTGCGTTTCCATTCGCTGGAGTCGCTGCTCGAACAGGTGCGTGAAGGCCTACGATACCGGAAGCGCATCGGGCTGGTGGGGCCGGTGGTAACCGACCACCCGCAGATAGAAAGGCTTCTTTCAGGTATCATGGACATGGGAGTTGGCTTCTCTCTCAGTTCTTTGCGTTTGAAGGCTCTCTCCGCAAAAGTGCTGGAACTGATGGTGCGGGGCGGGGCGCACAGCCTGGCGCTGGCTCCGGAAGCCGGCTCGGAACGCCTGCGCAGAACCATCCGCAAGGGTTTTGCAGAAGAGGACATAATGCAGGCTGTGGAAAAGGTGGCGCAGCAGCCGTTCAAGCAGCTCAAGCTCTATTTTATGCTGGGCTTGCCGACCGAGACTGAGAGCGACGTTGAGGAAATCATTACGCTTGCTTTGAAATGCCAGGCCTTGCTCGATAAAGGCCAAAGAGGCTGTCGTTTGAACTTGAACGTCGCTCCGTTCGTGCCCAAGGCCGGGACGACTTTTCAGCGGCTGGGTATGGCTGATACAGCCACTCTCGAAACGAGGATAGCACGGCTGAGGGACACTTTGAGCGGTGAAGGTATCGAGGTGAAGGCCGAAAGCCCGGAGTGGAGCCATGTCCAGGCGGCACTTTCGCGCGGGGATGCGAGCATGGCTGCCGTACTCGCGGGCATGGATAAAGTGTCGCTCGCGGCCTGGCGCAGAATGGTTAAAAAGGCGGGAGTCAATCTCAACCATTTCGTGCTGGAGAACTGGGGCAGGAACGAAAAGCTGCCCTGGGAAATGATAAATCTGGGATGAGCCAGATTAGATAATAAAAAAGGAGAGGTTTTGGTCTCTCCTTTTGATTTTAATGATAAGTGTGATTATCCGCCGAGCAACTCGTTGACCACGGCGTTGACTTCCTGCCCGTCAGCTTTGCCTTTGACCATCGGCATCAGTTTGGGCATGACCTTGTTCTTGTCGCGCGGGCCCTGCGCGCCCACCTCGGCGATAATTTTACGCGCCAGGCTGACAATCTCGTCCCGGCTCATCTGCTCGGGCATATAGGCCTTGAGGATGGCCATCTCGGCCTCTTCCTTGGCGGCCAGCTCGGGGCGGTTGGCCTGTTTGTAAGCCTCGATGCTTTCCTTGCGCTGCTTTATCTCTCTGGCGATAACGCCCAGTATGTCGCTGTCTGTGAGCGTGGCCTGTTTGGCGATCTCGCTATAGTTCATGGCGGAAAGCAGCATGCGGATGACGGAGCAGCGCAGGCTGTCGCCACTCCTGAGCGCCTGCCTCAGGTCATCATTGAGCCTGGTTTTGAGGGAGCTTTCCATTACAGACCTATTTGCCTGTTCTGGCGCCGGCGCGGGCGGCTTTGGTTGCCTGGCGGCGGGCGGCCACCTGCTTGCGGGTGCGCCGTGTCAGGGGTTTCTGGAAGCGCGCGCGGCGGCGGGCTTCGGAGAGAACGCCGTCCTGCGTCACCTTGCGGTTGAAACGCCTCAACAGGCTGTCAACGCTCTCATTTTCGTTGGAGAAGACGATGTTGGACAAGCTGTTATCAACCTCCTTAATACAAAACCCGAGTCTTGTTTCCGACCCGGGGTTGCCACGAACCACGTACAGAAAACGCAGCTATTTTAGTCTAGAAATACGGCAGTGTCAATAGGCACAGTTATTGATTATCCCCTCTTTTGCTGCCATAATTATATATAGAAGATATGACAGTCCCTGAGGTTTTTGTGCTGCAGGCCTGGGAGAAAGCCGGAGGCCAGTGCGAGTGCCGCCGTTTCTCTCACAGCCATACCTATGTGCGCTGCACGCGCAGGCTGGTCTATGCCAACCGCGGGGCCCGCTCTCAAGGCGGATGGGCGCCGCGTTTCCGCACCAGCCCTACCACTGACACTCCACTATCCTGCGAGATATTGTGCCTGGAGTGCTACGACCAAGCGTGCGCCGACGAGTTCAAACATCAGACATAAACGGTTATCACCGCCGCGTCTTTGGCGCTATTTTCATGGACCGCGTCCTTTCGTGGTTCATGAGTATCACCTCAAAATCAATTCGTTATCGTCGCGTATTTCCCCTTGTCATTCTGAATCCGCCTCGGGTCCGCCTCCGGCGGGAAGAATCTGGCAGGATTCCGCCGCCTCTCCCGTGTTATTCGCGGGATTACGAGATTGCCACGCTCGTCTGCCTGAGGCGGACTCGCTCGCAATGACAACCCATTATGTGCTCGAAAACGATACTAGTGCAAATGTTCTAATCAAAGCAAGTAACTTTTGTCGTGTTTTGGCGTTTTATACTTGACAAAGGTCGAATTAAACAGCTACTCTTTTTAAAGAGTAGCAAAGTGAAAATTGGAGTTTTTACAGCTTTACTCTGGCTTTGCTGTTTGACTTTATAATATTAAGAAGAAAAGGGAGGTAATTAGTGAAATTTAAGCGGTTTTTAAGAATATTTTCAGCAGCCTGTGTACTGGGGCTGCTGGCAACCGCCATACCTTTTACGCCTGTGGCGGCGGTAACAACTGGCACTATAACAGGCAATGGGTCTGGCCCTGCGGGTTCTTTTATTACCATATCAGGGACAGGATTTGGCAGCACAGGGCCAGGTCTAATAAATCTATATTTTGATGGGACGCCAATTGCTGCACCGCCACTGACCGGCGGTACTTTCGCGACTACTGTTCAAATACCGACCCTTGCCGCAACAGGACCTGGGCATGTTATTTTTGTACTTGATGCTGTCACAAATGCTCCAGTTAGCAATGTGCTCGACTTCACCGTAACCGTAACTACCTCATTCACTTTATCTGCCGCCAACGGTTACGTCGGCAGTGTGGTGACCGTGACCGGCAGCGGCTTTACTGCCTCCGTGCCGATAACGTTCAATTGGGATACCACCACACCCCTGGTGACCAGCCCGGCAACGATTACTACAACCTCGACCGGCACTATTCCTGTCGGTTGTACCATCACCATTCCGGCAGCAACTAGGGGAAATCACTCAATCTCCACCCCGGGTGTCACTGCGCAGCCGTTCTACGTCAATTCCAAAATCGGCCTCACTCCCAGCTCCGGCAGCGTGGGCGTGGGCGATACGGTATCGGTTACCGGTAGCGGTTTTGCCGCTGCCACTAACGTGGTCATCTCGGTGGATAGCGTGACTGTGACAGTCACCTCGCCGTCTCCTGTTCCCACCAATGCCAGCGGCGCTTTTAACTGTATCTTCAGCATGCCTAATGCCGCCAGCGGCAGCCGCATCATCCGGGCTACCGATAGCGCAGGCTATGCCGAAGCCACCATTAACGTCGGCCCGAAGATAAGCCTCTCCCCGACCTCCGGCGTCGCGGGCGATAATGTGATTATCAATGGTAACGGTTTCTCTGGCGGGCAGAACCTGACCGTTCAGATCGAGCTGACTCCCGGTACCGACGTGTTTTCAACGTTGACTACCATCCCCGTCGCCCCGAGCACCGACCTGACCGGGTTATTTACCGGAAATGGTATTTCCTTTGCCATACCCAGCATTGCTGGCGGAGCGCATAAGATCAAAGTCACCGACCAGTCTGGCAATTCCGCTATCGCTACGCTCATCGTGCTACCCAAAATAAGCATCACGCCTGTCAACGGGACCCCGGGCACACAGGTTACGGTAACCGGCAGCGGTTTTGGGCCGGGTCTCGGCGTTAATGTTTTCTGGGACACCACAACTCTTACTACCACTCCCGCCACCGTGACGGCCTCCAGCACCGGCATAATCAGCGCCACCTTTACTTCGCCGCCCAGCGCCGGGGGCGCTCATACCGTCAAGGCGCAGGATACCCTGGGCAACTTCGCCACTTTCACCTTCACCACCAAACCCAAGATAGTGCTCACCCCTGCTAGCGGCGGTTACGGCGATAGCATAACCATTACCTTTTCTGGTTTTACCGCTGGCAGCACGGTCACTTCCACGCAGATTTTGTCGAGCAGCTCTTATACCCCCCTCACTACCAACCCCCCCACCATTGCCATAGACGCCAACGGCAACGGTACAGCCACCTTCAGCGTGATCAATCTTGCCAACGGCAACTGGACGGTTCAGGCTGCCGACAGCAGCGGCGGCTCAGCCCAGGCCACGCTGGCGGTAACTCAAAAAATCGCTATTAACATCAGTACCGGGGCCGCCGGCGACCAGATTAGCGTCACCGGTACCGGCTTTGCGGCCAACAAGGGCATCTCCCTGAAATATAACGGCGTGGCACTGACCACCTCCCCGGTTACCGTCACCAGCGATACCAGCGGCGCATTTGCCTGCCTGTTCAGCGTTCCCGAGACGGCAGCCGGCGACATCACTCTGACGGCCAGCGATGGTACCAATGTGGCAACCGCCAGCTTTACCGCGACTGCCAAAGCCACTATTGGCACGGCTACCACCCAGACCAACCCCGGTTACGTGGGTATGGATATGACCATCAGCGGCACGGGTTTCAAAGCTGTTTCTGACATCACCGTCACCTTCGAGAGCACGCCGGTCACGGTCGCCACTGTCAAAAGCGACAACAATGGTTCCTTCACGGTAACGTTCAAAGTCCCCGTGGCCACGTCCGGCAGTCATACCATCAAGGCAACGGACGGCACCACTACCAAGGAATTCGCCTTCTTTATGGATTCCACCGCTCCCGTAGCGCCGGCATTGCTGTTGCCCATCGACAAGTTCAAGCCCAAGCAGCCGGTGTCTTTTAGCTGGAATGCCGTCACCGACTCCAGCGGCGTCACCTATACCATACAGATATACCAGGACCCGGCTCCGGGTGCGACTGGCCTCATTGAACATACCGGGCTTACTGCTACCACATACAAGATGACCGATGCTGAAGAGCTCAAGAGTTCCAAAGCGCCTTACTACTGGCGCGTCAGGGCCACCGACGCGGCCGGCAACGTGGGCGCCTGGTCCACAGCCAATACCTTCACCATCGGCTTCATCTGGCCCTGGTGGATGATCCACGTTTGGTACGGCCTGGGCATCGTTGTAGCACTCATCCTTGGACTGTGGCTCGGCCGCAGAATGGCCTACCAGTCCTACTAACATTCTGATTGCGTGAAAAGA
>JBEKPN010000002.1:0-24349 GCA_049520695.1 Dehalococcoidales bacterium
GACCCAACAAAGCTGGAAAAGTGCATGAAGGCTACTACGGACCTGGGACGGCAAATGGTGAGGATAGCCGCCATGAAGTTCAAATACCCCAGCGAATTCCCCAGGACCGGCTTCGCCTATGGGACACACACGCGTTAATTACAGGGCATTCTCTGGGTGCGCTGGAGAAAAAGGAAGGATATAAATGGACAACCGTATTACGGGGAAGGTAAAACTGCCGCCTCCATCTCAAATTGGCATGGTGGTGAAAAATATTGATAAAGTGATAGATTATTACTCGTCAACTTTTGGTATTGGGCCCTGGGTAGTGAAAGAAGGTGAATACCGGGCGTTAAAGGTACGTGACCAGGTCTATTCATGCAAGACGAAAGTTGCCTGGGCTAATTGGGGTCCTATCGAACTTGAGTTGTTCGAAGTCAGAGAGGGAAGGTCTCTTCATTCCGAGTTTCTGGATAAGGGCAGGGAAGGCGTTCACCATCTGGGTTTTATAGTTAATAAAGAGGATAAAGAGAGGATTGCAGCAGAGTTTGCCAAGGCTGGTATAGAGGTTGTCCAGGGTGCCAGACGCGAGAATGTTAGCTATGCATTCTTCGATACCGAAAAAACCGGAGGTGTATTTTTCGAGTTGATCGAACGAATATCGGGTTAAAACCTGTGGGATAAGTCCCGATTTGAGCGGGCAATAATATTGGTACGATAAAATGTTCAGAAGTGTATATTTTATCGACAAAACATAAAGGAACTACGCAGGTCAATTCGGGCGACGCCGGTGTGTTTGGAGCGCACCTGACTCAATCAGTCAATTAGACGGTAGTCCCTGCCGGGGGAAACCAGGGTGATAGGTGTTTTTCTGCCACCTGTCTTAAATGGATAACCTCCCCCTCCCGTGTGCGGAGCCCTGGGTGTAATCGGGCGAGCGGCAGGGTCTACCAACTAGATAGTAAAGCGCAAGGTGTCATGATGGAAGCCGCTGCTTGCGGCTTCCATCATGTAAAGAGAGATTATAAGCAAAATTAATGAGGGGGATAAATGTAAAAACCAGTAGATTCCCCATCATGTCAGTGGTGGTCACTTTGATCGCAAGATAGATAAAATGCGCATATTTAAAAAAGTGGTGAGTAATATTCCTTGAGTAAAAGGTTATTTAGCGAGCAATATAGTAAAATGTTTTTACCCGCTCCGTCCATATTAAATGGGAGATACTGTATAAGTGTATGAAGTAACTTGCCGCCAAATAGGTGTTATTTCCACCCCTTTTAAGCGGCATGAGGACACGCCGATACAGAGCTGTTTTGCCCCTGAAAGCCGCGGGCATATTGAACTGTTTCCTGAATATGCCGAAGGGCTCAAGGATATAGACGGTTTTTCTCACTTGATTCTCATATATTGTTTTCACCGAGCTCAGGATTATGAATTGCTTACCAAGCCGTTCCTCGATGCGGGTAAGAAAGGCGTATTTGCCACGCGTTATTTCGAGCGGCCTAATTTCATAGGTCTTTCAGTAGTCAGACTTATAGCCGTACGTAATAACATGCTGGACATTGCTGAGGTGGACATGCTTGACGGTACGCCACTGCTTGATATTAAACCATACGTGCACAGGTTCGATGTGCGCAAAGATACTAGTGACGGCTGGTTTAAGACAGCCAGCGAGTGGCCGAAATACGATAAACCTGGGAATACACCCACGCAATCATGAACAGTTTATACACCTGGAATAGGTTGTGATGGCACAGGATTACTTATCGCCGCTGTGGATCTCGCTACGGACCGTGCTCACGGCCACCTGCATCACCTTTTTTATGGGTATCGCCGCGGCGCGCTGGATGGCGCGTTATTCGGGCCGGCTCAAGAGTGTGGTGGACGGGCTCTTCATTCTGCCTATGGTGCTGCCGCCGACGGTGGTGGGTTTCGGCCTGCTGCTGCTTTTTGGCAACCACGGCCCTATAGGCAAACTTCTTCTCAGCATCGGGGCGACGGTGGTCTTTTCGTGGTGGGCCACCGTTATAGCCGCGGTGGTGATGGCCTTCCCCCTGATGTACATGACCGCCAAGGGCGCCTTCGAACAGGTGGAGCCCAATATACAGGACGCCGCCCGCACGCTGGGCGCCAGCGAATGGCGTGTGTTCTGGACGGTGACGCTGCCCCTGGCATGGCCGGGGGTGGCCGCCGGGACGGTGCTGGCACTGGCGCGCACGCTGGGTGAGTTCGGTGCCACGCTCATGCTGGCCGGCAATATCCCCGGCAGGACGGCCACCATACCGGTTGCCATCTATTTTGCCATCCAGGCTGGAGATAACCGGCAGGCGCTGGTGCTGGTCGCTATCGTGCTAGTCTTCTCTTTCTCCGCTCTTATTGCCATCGGATACTGGAAAGGACGCTCCCCAAAGATACGTGGTTTCCTTAACAACTGAGTTTTGGAGTCAGAAATAGCTTATGCTCAAAGCCAGAATAAAGAGGGCGCTGCCGGGATTCGATCTCGATGTTGAGTTCGCGCTCAACCGCGACCTGCTTGCCATATTAGGGCCCTCAGGGTCGGGCAAGACCATGACGCTGCAGTGCATCGCCGGGCTGATTAAGCCAGATGAAGGTCGTATCGAGCTTAACGGCAAGGTGCTTTTCGATTCAGCATCTGGCATAAATTTGCCGCCGCAGAGGCGCAAGGTGGGCTTCGTTTTCCAGAACTATGCCCTTTTCCCGCACATGACAGTCAGCGAGAACGTGGCCTACAGCATACGCCACCTGACTGCGTCTGAGGTAACTGAGAAGGTTGAGCGTCTCCTTAATATCATGAACGTCAGCCCGCTGGCGGGGCGCTACCCGAAGCAGCTTTCCGCCGGTCAGCAACAGCGCGTGGCCATCGCCCGTGCGCTGGCCCCCGACCCGGAAGTGCTGTTACTGGACGAGCCATTCTCAGCTCTGGACCCGCAGCTCAAGGAACGGCTGGAACTGGAGCTACTGGCGCTACAGCGGGAGTACCGCGGCAGTATGTTACTGGTGACCCATGACCTGGCCGAGGGTTACAAACTGGGCTCGCAGATAGCTATCTACCAGGCGGGACGCATCACCCAGTGCGACACCAAGCAGAAGGTGTTCGCTCAGCCGGTTAACCGCACTGTTGCCCGCCTGACAGGCGTGAGAAATCTGATGGACGGGATGGTCTCCCGCATTGAGCCGCCCTATGTCTGGGTGCACATCTCCGCATGGAACGCCCAGCTTAAAGTTTTAACGAGCCAGGGCTCCCATCTGGCGCTCGACCAGAGGGTCGTGGTGGGCATCAGGCCGGAATACGTCGAGCTGAAGGAGAGCGATGGAGAAAATATTTTTTCCAGCCGCATACTGCAGTCCGTTGAGGGTATATCCAGTGTTACCTACCGTTTTCACGTGGACTCCGATCAGCAGGCCAAACACTATATCAACGCCGCCATTTCGAAATCGAGCGCCATCTGCGTCAAGGACGGCCAGGCGTGCCTGCTGTACCTGCCGCCGGAGCATCTGATCGTCATACCTGAATAGAAAACCACATTTGATTACCTGTTTAGAATCAACATTTATTTGTCTGTCAGGCGGGGTGGACTTAAAATAGTTCTTGAGCCGCAAGTCAGAGTGAATAGGAGAGAGATATGTCCGTCAAGAATCTAAAGGTGCTCATCCGCGGCGGGGGCGAGCTGGCCAGCGCTGTGGCCTGCCGCATGGCGGAGAGCCATTTTAATGTCATTATGACTGAGGTATCCCAGCCGCAGGCGGTGCGTCGCAATGTGTCTTTCTGCGAGGTGGTATACGAAGGCCGCAAGACGGTAGAAGGTAAAACCGCACGGCTGGTCGCGTCGGCGGGGGAGGCCAGGGCTGCCTGGAAGGCTGGCGAGATGGCTCTGATTGTTGACCCGGATACCACCATAAGGTCGGAGCTTAAACCCGACGTCGAGATAGACGCTATCATCGCCAAGAAGAATCTGGGCACGCGCATCACGGACGCGGAGCTGGTCATCGGGCTGGGCATCGGTTTCGAGGCCGGCAAGGATGTGCACATTGTCATCGAGACCAACCGCGGCCACAATCTGGGACGCGTCATGCTTGAGGGCATAGCCGAGCCCGACACGGGCGACCCGGGCAACATCGGCGGCTATACCACCGAGCGCGTCATGCGTACCCCGCGGGGCGGCACCTTCGAGACGGTCAAGAAAATCGGCGACATGGTCAAGGCGGGTGATATCGTGGCTTATGTGGAGGGAGAGCCGGTGAAGGCCGCCATCCCCGGCATCGTGCGCGGGCTGCTGCGTGATGGCACACCCGTGACCAAAGGACTCAAGGCGGGCGACGTGGACCCGCGCGGCAACAAGGAATACTGTTATACTATCTCGGACAAGGGGCGCACCATCTCGGGGGGCGTGCTCGAGGCTATACTGGCGCATTTCAACGCATAACGGGAGACTATCATAGACATCAAGGACTTGATAGCCGTCAACGACCTGTGGCGCGAGGTATATCCCTACCTGGCGGCCCAGATTATGGCGGCGTACGGACGCACCTCCGGCAGGGTGCTGGAACTGGGGCCTTTCTCAGGTGGCATCTCCTATGAGATGGCGGCGCGCCACCCGGCGCTGGAGTTTATCCTGGCTGACGACCATCGGGAGTATCTGGCGTACCTCAAGGGGGAGATACAGCGCAGGAACCTCAGCCGCTGCATTGAGGTGGTTGACGCCTCGCTGGACAATCTGCCCTTCGGCGATGCAAGCTTCGATCTGGTGATACTGCGCGGAGCTTTTTTCTTCATCATGGAAAGGCCACATATTTTAAGCCAGATACACCGCGTGCTGGCCCCCGGCGGGCTGGCTTTCGTGGGGGGTGGCTACGGCAAAGATATACCACAGTCCATTATCGACAGTATTGTAGAAGAATCGCGCATTCTCAATGACCGGCTGGGACGGCGGCGAACCACTCTGAATGAGCTTAAGAGCATCGTGCGTGCTAATAGGCTTGAGGAACAGACTACTGTCGTCGAGGACGGTGGTGTCTGGCTGCTCGTGCGCAAGAGTGTCAGCCTTGCAGAAGAAAAGAAGACGTCCCGGTTGGCTGAAGCCTTCGATCTGCGTACTGCCGAGGTTATCAGCCTGGTGGGAGGCGGCGGCAAGACCAGCCTTATGTTCACGCTGGCGCATGAACTCTCGAACGCCGGCAAGAAGGTTATTAGCACCACGACAACGCGCATACTGGAGCCGGCGGCGGAAGAATCTCCCTGCCTCATTGTGGAAGAAGACGAAGAACGTTTGCTCTCACGTTTGAAAGAAGAACTCTGCAGGCACAGCCACGTCACGGCGGTGCGGCTGAAATCCGATGACGGCAAGCTCAAGGGGTTGCTGCCGGAGACAGTGGACAGGCTCGCCGCTATGAGACTGGCGGATTATATAATCAATGAGGCGGACGGGGCGGCGCGCAAACCCATCAAGTCGCCCAACGCCACCGAGCCGGTCATCCCCACCAGCACCACTCTTGTTGTTGCGGTGGTGGGCGTGGACGCGCTGAACTCTCCACTGTCGCAGGAGATCGCTTTCCGTCCCGAGATCATAACAAGGCTGACCGGGCTGTCCGAGGGCGGAATCATAACGCCTGAGGTCATTGCCACTCTGGTGACCGATGAAAAAGGCATCATACAGCATACTCCTCGAAAGGCGCGCATCGTCCCTTTTATAAACAAGGTCGAGCTGGCACGCCATCCTGCTGAGGTCAAAAATCTGGCCGCAGCTATATTATCTCGCCGTCATCCTCAAATCCAGCGCGTGGTGTCAGGCTCGCTACGGGCCAAAAAGCCTGAATTCCACATTTTCGAGGCTGCTTAACGTCAACTTACGGAGGTAATAATGCAGAATGATATTTACGCTGAACTGATGCGCCTGAGCGCGGTGGGTGAGGAAGCCGCCCTGGCCACCGTCATCTCGGCGGAAGGCTCTACCCCCAGAGAGGAAGGGGCCAAGATGCTGGTGAGAGCCGATGGGTCCATCATGGGTACCGTCGGCGGGGGCGCCGTGGAAAAAGCCGTCATTAAAGAGGCGCTGGAGGTTATACGCCGGGGCCGCGCCAAAAAGCTGGAATACAAGCTGGCCGCGGGCGGTGAGCTGGGCATGATCTGCGGGGGCGACACGGAGGTATTCATCGAACCTATCACGGCGGCGCCCTCACTGTTCGTCTTCGGGGGGGGACACATCGCCGTGCCGCTGGTGAAAATGGCCGCCATCGTGGGATTCAAAATCACCGTTATCGACGAACGTCCCGAATTCTCCAGTCCCGCCCGTTTTCCCGATGCTGCCGAAGTGCTGGCCGAGGACATACCGCCGGCTTATGGGCATCTCAATATCGATAAAGGCAGCTACATCGCCATCGTGACGCACGGGCACAAGGGAGACGAGGCGGCCCTCGAAGGCGCGCTTAAAACGCCAGCCAGATATATCGGCATGATAGGCAGCAAGGAAAAGAACAAGGCGGTTTTCGCACACCTGCTGGCCAAAGGCTTCACGCAGGAAGACCTTGCCCGCGTCCACGCGCCCATCGGCATACGCATCAAGGCGCAGACGCCGGAAGAAATAGCCGTCAGCATTCTGGCCGAGATGATAGGGGTTAAGCACTCGGCTGACGATATGGCTTCACCCGTTCAGGGCTGTCAGGAAGCCAAAAAGTAAACCAATAAAGCGTCGGGTTATAATATTACGAGTTACGCGTGTAACTCAGCGCATCTTTATAAAACAGTCTAACAAGGTCATCCGGAGACGACACATGGCGGAAATCTGCAAAACTCGTACAGAGATCTCAAAACATTCATAGTTACCCATTCAGCGATAGAGATCGACATAAACTCCATCGTCATCTCGGGGGATATAAGGCGGGAGTTTTATAGGCTCTTCGATACAGTGCGGGAGGGCTTCCTCAAAACGCATCTTGCTGCTGAACTCTAGAGGGCCCGTGCCATGAGCGCGGCATATGTGCCAGACCTCCAAGGGCATAAAAAGAAATAGATTAGCCCGTTTTACCACGTGTGATATCTCTCACGAAAACCGCTAGGCAAACAAGGCCGATGATGCAATCGCAAACAACCAGAGGCAAAAGCACGGTGCCGGCGGTGACGAAGAGGTAGCTGCCCCGCACCACGCCACGGTACATCAGGAGCACTGCTCCGCTACCGACAAGGAACAACCCGGCGATGAGCAGTAAGCAGCGTTTCATAAGAAACCGATCTTTGTGCGGTTGGGTTAATATCCAATGCCCTGCCGGTAGAGCCGGGGCGTGACCATCTTTCCGCTGCGGACGTAGCTCTGCGAATTGCCGATGATGATGATGGTATCCACCGGCAACGGCATGAAGCGCAACTCTCCCAGCGTGGTTAGCTGCGCTTTTTCCTCGGGGGTGGCTGCTTTACTCAGCACTCCCACCGGAGTTTGCGCCGTGCGAGACTCAGCTATGATTTGTAGTGCCTCCTGCAGGCGGGAAGGACCGAGCTTGCCGAAGGGATTATAGATGACGATGACGAAATCGGCGGAAGCGGCTGCCTCCAGCCTCTTTTTGATAACCGGCCATGTGGTGCCCTGGTCGGTGAGGGTGATGCTGGCGGAGTCGTTGCCCAGTGGCGCTCCCAGCCGCGCTGCGGCGTAAGCCGCCAGCCCCACGCCGGGGATGACCTTCACGTCGAGCGTGATATTGTTTTCCCTGAGGTAGTCCAGGAAAGTGGTGGCGATGGCATAGACGCCGGGGTCGCCGCTGGAGATGATAGCGACGTCCTGCCCCGCCTGCGCCTTTTCCACCGCCAGGCGCGAGCGTTCCAGCGGGCTCTGGCGCTTGGCGATAATCTCTTTGCCGCGTGTCAGTGCCTTGACGAGCGCGAGGCACTCCGGCTGGCCGATGACCACGGATACCTTCTGGATGGCCGCCAGTGCCTCGGGGGTGACAAGCTCCGCTTGTCCCGGGCCGATGCCTACCAGATAAACCGTCGCGCTCATATATCTAACTCAGGCATAGCATAGAGCAGGGGAGAAGGGGAGTCAAGGGTGGGTGAGTTACAGTTTTGCCAAGATTCGGAATATGACTCGTCCTAAACGTCTAACAGGACGTTGCAAAAGCCAAAGCTAAAAGGGTGATAAAAATGACAGTATTGACTATAAGGAATATACTTATCATAAAGAGCATCCCAGGAGAAATAATTGGTAGATATTGACCTAAAACAGCACGCTGAAACAATTCCTCAGAAAACAAGGGAAGAATATATTCTGAGTTTCAAAGAAGAACAGTTGTATCCTCATTTGAAAATAATGGTGGAACGCATGCTACCTGGTTCTCTCGTGGAAATAACGCGTGGAAACACAGAGTATGGAAGAGACCTTGTTGTAAAGAAGATTGATGAACTCGGCTCAGAATATATTGGCGTGGTCGTAAAAAGGGGTGACTCATCTGGGAAAATAACTGGTAAAGAAGATGATGCTGTTCGAGAGTTGATAGATCAAGTAAAAGAAGCTTATGCAAATCCGGTATTTTTGCGTTCTATCGGAGCAGGACAGGTCACATTAAATAATGTTTGGATAATATTTGTAGGAACGTTGACGGATGGCGCTAGCCATAGACTTGAATTTGAACTTATGCGTTCTTACCCGCTCCGCATATTCCCTATTGCATGGGTGGTACAGGAACTTACGAAACACTATCCAGAATTCTTTTTCCAAGGTGAAATAGCTAAATTCTTGCAAGATAGAATAAAGCTACTTGAGACACGAAGATCATTTGTTAATGCCGAGGTGACTTTGTCGAGCAGTTGGGTTGATCCGTGGGTCAAAGAATATAAGCAGCCTCAACATGTAGATGAACAAATAAAGAACATTTTGAAATCGAATAAACTCCCCTTCACTAAATTAGAATCATTAATAAAGCCAGGGCGATACATTGTATTGGTTGGAGATCCCGGGACGGGGAAGTCCACTGCTTTAGCTAAAATAGCTTTGGATAATCTATCCGAGAGTTTTAAAAATGTTCTTGGATTTGAAAACAGAGGAAAAGTCAAAATTCCGATTCTCGTCAAGGCAAGGGAATTTCTGGAATTCGCCAACTTAGGGGAGATGATAGATTGTTATGTTCCCAAAACAATAAATCGTGCGGATTTTGAAATATCAACAATAATGATAGACGGACTAGATGAACTGAGTGTCGAAAAAGGTAATCAAATTCTGAAAAAAGCTAAAGAGTATTCAACTGAATTGAATTGTGGACTGGTTATAAGTTCAAGAAAAATTGAGGCATTTATAAATCCCTTGTTGCCGTTTGAAAGATTTGAAATTCTACCAATGGAATTCCAGCAAGCTATGAAACTCGTGGGATTAATAACTAAAGACAAAGATATTTTCAAGATAATCGAAGAAGGGTTGCGGAACGAAGACCTTAAACTGTCACTCACCCCATTAGCTCTTGAATTGTTAATAAAAATTGCGACTGCGGAAAAGGAGATACCGGCATCAGCTGCAGAGGTATTCGACCAATATACCGATATTTCACTTGGCCGATATGACAAAGCTAATAATATAGAGAGTATATTTGAATATTATACGAAAAAGGGTTTCATAGCAGAATTAGCTTGGAATGAATTCTTTTTAAAGAACCGCTTACAAATAACGAAACAGGAACTCGACGAATTTGTTGATCTATATTTCAAAGAGCACGCTTTCGACGTGGCGAAATTTAGCAAGTTCAAAGAAGAAATTGAAAAGGCAGGCATTATCAGATTCGGTGAAGTTGTGTTCTTTAGACATCGCTCATTTCTGGATTATTTTGTAGCTTTACGTTTGACTCAACATTTGGAAGAAAACTTTGGGATAGATGATAATCTAGTTAGTGCTTATTATTCTGATATCTGGAAGGAAGTAACGTTTTTTTTCATTGGAATTAGACGTAAAATCACAAAAGGTTTAGTTGAAAAACTATTTGGTTATAAAAAGGATGGTTTAGTAAATTCGATATTGAAGTTATTAATAGGGAAGTTGATCCAAGCTGGTTGGTACACAGAATCAAATATTAAGAAGTCTGCAATAATAGAATCTATCAGATACGCTAGCGATGTCAGAAGACGAATTCAAAAAATACTTAAAGAGTCGAATGAAGAAATACCCAAGATCTTCTCGGATATTTTCACTTTTATTTTCGCTGAATATTCGTTTTCAAGCCGGACAATGAGAAATGAAGTCGCCCAGGCAGCTGATTATATGCTCGAAATGAATGATTCAGATTGTATTATCAATGGATTGATACTGCTCCAAGCTGGAAATAGAATTCTTGGTGATGCAGAGCGAGAAGCACTATCAAAGAAAGCACTCAAAGCTCTATCAACCGCTGAAATATCAGGCAAACTTACAATCGATGATAAGGTGGTCGGAATCTTTTTACTTGATATGATTGAAAGGCAAAAAGATACCCCAGCCTTGAAAAGTATTAAAAGAAAAATGAGAGATATGAGGAATATGTATCCTGATGAAGTAAGAAGATTTTTAGGGCCAGAATACGCTCCAAAGAGTTTGCCGGACAGGAAAAAGAGAGATAATCGTGAATTAAAGCAAATAGCTAATCAGCGATAACTATTTTCAATGTACTTTAATGATTAATAACACTCATTTTTTGTTAAGAAACATTTTTTACTTGGAAAAATACCATTGAAATTAGTTTAATTTAATGGTATTGTTATTTTCGAAAAGGAGGCAAGCGGCCTCCGCAATTTTACTGGCCTGATTCACATCGGGAAGTCAACCTGTTGCCATCCCAAATCGTCCTCTTAGCGAAGCCAAACATACTTAGTCTCGGCTATACTGCTGGCCGCCGCCAAATCCGCATAATTGTTGACAATGCGGTGTCTAAAAGTTACCATGAATAGTTAATGATGTTGAGCTAAATCTGGCCTGCTCCTATGGCTGTGGTGACAGGCCAGATGCTTTATGCGCCGTATAAACTACGCGCCCGTATTCTGCGGAACCAGCCGTCAATTGCTAACTATGAAAGGGGGGCACTCGACCATGACAGTAGTGATGGAATCCCGCGATGCCATCGGATCTCAGGATAGCGTTGTCCTGCGCACCACCGGCCTCAGCAAGAGCTTCGGCAAGCTGGAAGCGGTGAAAAACCTGAACCTGGAGCTGCGGCGGGGCGAGGTGTTCGGCTTCCTGGGGCCCAACGGCGCCGGGAAGAGCACTACCGTTGGCATGATTCTGGGGCTCATTACTCCCACTGCCGGCAGCATCGAGCTCTTCGGGGTGAAGCAGAACGGTGACCGCTGGGCTGCTCTTAGACGCATAGGGGCCATTGTCGAGGAACCGTCTTTCTATCCCTACCTGTCCGGCTGGGATAACCTGTACGTGCTGGCCGAATCCATCGGCGGCATACCTAAAAACAAAATAGAAGAAGTATTGGAAAGGGTTGGCCTTTCAGACCGGGCCAAAGACCAGTACGGCCACTACTCCATGGGCATGAAACAGCGCCTGGGTATCGCCTCCACGCTGCTGCGCGACCCGGAGCTTATCATCCTGGATGAGCCGACCAACGGGCTGGACCCGGCCGGCACCAAGGAGATACGCGATCTCATACCCAGACTGGCGCACGAGAGCCGGGCAATTATGCTTTGCAGCCATCTGCTGCACGAGGTGGAGCTGGTTTGCCAAAATGTCGCCATAATCAAGCAGGGCGTGGTCATCGCCAACGCCCCCATTAAAGACCTCCTTTCGCGCGGCAACCAGTTACAAATCAGGGTTCAAAATATGGAACAGGCGACGGATATCCTGAGCGGCCTGCCATGGATAAAATCTGTAAAAAGAGAGGGAGATTACCTCATGATAGACGTTCCCCCGGACCGCGGCGCGGCCGTCAACCAGGCGCTGGCGGAGAAGGGTATGTTCGTCTCGGAGCTGATAAACCGTACCCACAGCCTGGAAAATGTCTTCCTGCAGTTGACTGGAGGTGCCAGCGGTGACTAATACGATTTCCACCGCCAAAAGCGGAACGCTTTTCTCAGGATTGGGCCGCATGATAGGCACCGAACTCTTCAAGCTGCGCAAGCGCACCATGAGCAAAGTGCTGATCATAATACTTGTCGCCGTCATAGCTCTAGTAAACCTTCTGTTCCTGGCCATATCCAAGCTCCCGCCTATCGGCAGCGGGCAGGGCATTGCCAGAATCCAGGACTTTCTGGGGTTATCGGCGGCCATTCCTTTTGCGCTGTACCTCATAGCCTCGTTCGGCAGCGTTCTGGCCATCATCATGGCAGCCAGCTCGATGGGCAACGAATACAACTGGAAAACCATACGCACGGCTCTCATATCGAGCGAAAGCCGCTTCAAGTTCCTCACCGCCAAGCTGGTCTCACTGGCGATTCTCATCCTCGCCGGCATGCTTATCGGGGTTGTCGCCGGCTTCATCATGGGCCTGATTACCACGGCTATCGGCGGCTATGCCTACAACTTCAGCTTTGCCACCGGCTCTTACTTCTGGGAGCAATTCCTCCAGTTCTGGCGCACGTTCTTCGTGATTACACCCTACGCCCTGCTGGGTTTCCTCATGGCTATCGTGGGCCGCTCCGCCATGCCGGGCATTTCCGCCGGCATCGGCGTGCTTTTCCTGGAATCCATCATCACCATGTTCATGACTCTGGCCGGGGGCTGGATTGCCAAGGTGCCGGATTACCTGTTGAGCGCCAACGTGAACGCCATCACCGCCCTGAACAATCTTCCGCAGGGATTCGGGAAGGAGATGGGCAACGGAGGCACCTCCCAAGCGCTGCCGGGCGCACCCCATGCCTTCATCACACTGGGCATCTACGCTCTGGCTTTCCTGGCGCTGGGTTATTATTTATTCCGCAAGAGAGACATAACGGGTTAAAAAAAGGGAAACTTAAAAAGGTACTGAACGGCTGAGCTATACCACCGAGAGGTTAACTGTCTGGGTGTCAGGCCATCTGTAACGCCAGGTTGATGCCTCATCTGATGCCTACGTGACGTAACAACGGGGCCACTTAGATTCTTTCGGCTTTAACTTCCCGCCAATTGTTTGACGCTCCGTTGCTTTTCATGACATACTATGTAGGCGTTTGAATAATAAACCTGAAATCCGCCAAGCATCACCTCCGGAGTCACGATGGGCGAAGCCAAAATACCCTTAGTCTCGGCTATACTGCTGGCCGCCGGCAAATCGGAGCGCATGGGGCAGAACAAGCTCCTGCTCCCCTTCGGTGGCCGGACCGTTATCCAGTGCACTTTGGACAGCCTTATCGCTTCGCGTGTGGGAGAAGTCATCGTTGTTCTGGGCTCCAGGGCACAGGAGATAAACCAGTCAATTGGTGGCCGCCGGGCGCTGGTAGTGCTTAACCCCAACTATGCTCAAGGCATGAGCACCTCGCTCATCAGCGGACTGGGCATGGTGAACAGCAAGGCCAGATTTGTTATGGCGGCGCTGGGCGACCAGCCTCTTATCACCCCGCGCGTCTATAACCAGCTCATTGAGGCTGCACTCGGCAGCGACAAGGGCATCATTCTGCCTGTGTATAAGGGCGAGCGGGGCAATCCTATCGTCATCTCGACGCGCTACCGCGCTGAAATGCTCAAGCAGGCGGGCGACGTAGGCGGGCGCGAGCTGCTGAAGGCACATCCCGAAGACGTGCTCGAAGTGCTGGTGGACTGTGAGGGCGTGGTCGTCAATATCAACACCAAAGAGGAATACGAGAAACGGCTCAAAGGTCTTTAACGGGTGATAAAAACGGGGCGTCCAGAGGGGTGCAGACCACTCTGGAATAATATTATTAACAACCCCCTTCTCCTGAGCAGGAGAAGGGGCAGGGGATGAGGTCGATCGAATAGCCTCAGGAGGTTTATATATGCTCAAGAAGATACACGTGGAACAGGCTGTCGGCATGACGCTGGGCCACGACATGACGCGCGTCATTCCCGGCAAGTGCAAGGAAGTGGCCTTCCGCCGGGGGCACGTCATCAGGTGCGAGGACATCCCCGAGTTCCTCAAAATCGGCAAGGAGCATATCTACATCATCGAGGGGCAGGACAGCGATGTTCACGAGGAAGATGCGGCCAGGCGACTGGCGGCGGCTTTCGCCGGACCCGAGTTCAGCCTGTCCGGCGTCAAGGAGGGGCGCATCAATCTGTTTTCGACTATTGACGGCGTTTTCAAGGTCAACATCCCTCTGCTGGGCGAGATAAACTCTATCGACGGAGTAGTGCTGGCTACAAGACATAACGGCACCGTCTGCCAGCCGGACATGGTGCTGGCGGGCACCAAGATCATCCCGCTCTACATGCCTGAGGACGACCTCAAGAAAGTCGAAGACCTATGCCGCAAAAAGGGCAAGGTGCTGCGTGTTTTACCGTTCAAGCTCAAAAAGGTGGGTGTGGTGGTCACCGGTAGCGAGATATATAAAGGGCTGATACAGGACAAATTTACCGATACCATCAAGAGCAAGGTGGAGGCACTCGGCGCGCAGGTGGTTCACAGCGTCATCGTGCCGGATGACGAAAAGATGATCGCCAATGCCATTCGTGACATGAAAACGCATGGCTGCGAGATGATTTTCGCCTGCGGTGGCTTTTCGGTGGATCCCGACGATGTGACTGTGGAAGGTGTGGAGCAGAGCGGGGCCAAAATCATCGCCTACGGCGCTCCGGTTATGCCAGGCAGCATGTGTCTGGTGGCCGACCTGGACGGTATCCCTGTGCTGGGGGCGCCCGCCTGCGCCATCTGGAACAAGGCGACGGTCATAGAGGTGTTTCTGCCGCGTATGCTGGCCGGCGACAGGATCACCCGGGCGGAAGTGGCAGCGCTGGGACACGGAGGGCTGTGTCCGGGGTGCGAGGCGTGCGACTATCCACTTTGTCCGTTCTGCAAGTAGTACCGCAGGAGATTATTATGCCAATCTACGAGTATGAATGTGGTAAATGCTCATTTCGCTTTGAGGTGAAACGCGGTTTTCACGAAGCCGGCGGCGATTGCTGTCCCCGGTGCGGAAGCGAAGGACGGCAGCTTTTCTCACCCACGCCAATAATCTTCAAAGGTTCAGGATTCTATGTCACCGACAACCGGAAAAAGGATGACCAGCCGTCAGACGGAGGCCAGCCAACAAAAGCGGAGCCGGATAAGCCAGCAAAGAAAACCGATGTGGTTGAGACAAAAGCGAAACCTGCTCCAGACAAATCATCGCCAAAAACCGAGCCCGTCAAGCCGCTATAACACCTCCGCTTCGGGGCAGGCTCAGGAGCAGGGCAAAAACCGAATATCCGGCTTACCCCAGCATACTGCGGATTTTAACGCTTACCGCAGAGAGGAACAGTCTGAGTATACCGTAGCCGAAGTAGGCTGATGCCTTCTAAGTCTTGGCCGAATGGCAATGCCGACGTCAGTATAGTGTATGTGAGATAAAATAGTTATAAAAAGGAGACTATTCATTAAAGATTTGTAAAATCCTGCATTTGCAACCACTTAAAAAAGAACCGCCGCTCGCATACCATCCTGCGAGCGACGGTCTTCTTCGTGGGATGCGCACCTGTATTGTTATTAACTGGCTATAGCAAAGCCATACTTTACGAAAATAGCCCTGGCCTGAGCGCTGCTAAGAAAAGTGATGTAGTCCTGGGCGGCGCTGGCAACCTTACTCGCCTTGATGATGGCTGCGGGGTAAACGATAGTGGCGTTTACATCAGCAGGCCCGGTGGCGATAACCGTGACATTGCTGTCGGATAGGGCATCGGTAGAATAGACAACACCTGCATCAACGTTGCCGCTATCGACGTATTGCAACACCTGGGTCACGTTGGCTCCCAGCACAAACTTGGACTGTATGGCTGTCAGTATGCCTAGCTCGGTAAAAGCCGTCTGGGCGTAGGTGCCCGCGGGGACCGATTTTGGGTCGCCGATGGCGATGAGCTTAACCGCTGGAAGGGTAAGATCATTGAATGACTTGAGGCCAAGCGTGCTGCCCTTGGGCACTATCAGGACGATTTTGTTGGTCAGAAGGTTTACGCGTGAGCCTGCGAGCAGCAGGTTTTCATTCTGGAGATTGTCCATCTGCGCTGCGGCCGCCGAAAAAAACACATCGCAGGGAGCGCCATTTTCGATCTGCGTCTGAAGTGTGCCGGAGCTGCCATAGTTGGGGGTAATGGTTACCCAGGGTTTCAACTGTGTATATGCTGTGTTTACCTCGTTCAGGGCATTGGTCAGGCTTGAAGCTGCGGAAATATTCAGTGTTACCGGCATAACAGTGACTGTGGATGTTTGAGTCGTGGTAGCGGTGGCTGTATTGGTCTGGGTAGTGGTCGCGGTGATGGTGATGGGTGCAGGTGTGGAACAACCAGCTACCGCTACCATCAATAACGCCCCCAGCAGGAGGCAGGTTTTCTTGAGAAAAAGCATCAATTAATTCCTTTCGTTTCTATAACATCAAAAAACTCGGTAGACAGGCAACTTTGGATATTTCCTCTTATTTAATAACGATAAGTGACTCCTTTCATCATCAGGTATTTTTATGGTCTTTTTAAGAATTCGTTATATCAACAATGATATACCGATATTTCGAGGTATATTACCAGTAATATAACCATTTGTCAAGAGGTGTAATGAATTGTTTTGTAGGAGATTGATCTTGGTATGAACCAGGGATGAATCGAGGACTAATCCGTGGGGAAGATTTCGGCCAGCCTGGCGCGTAATTTCTTGTAGGCGGCAATGGCCTTGCGACCTTCGTCGGTTAGCTGGGCGTGTCCTCCGCCCGCACCGCCGGTGATTTTTTCCACTAGGGGGGAAGGAGCCAGGCGATTCATGGCGTCTATCCAGAGCCAGGCGTTGCGGTAGGTCAGCCTCATAGAACGCGCCGCGGCAGCGATGGAACCGAGTTGCTCCAGCCTTTCAAGAAGCATGGCGCGGCCGCCTCCCAGGTATAGCTCGCCATCCTTTTCAATCCAGACACTGGACTGAGTTGTGTATCCAGCCTGAGGATGTCGCCCGAAACGTGATGGTTTCCGGCTGCCTGTTTTGGATTTATCGCTTTCAGCCATCGGATTTTCTGTACATTAGCGTCTGCCGCTATATTACATTCGGTTCGGGGACATGTCAAGGAAACAAGCATAAAAAGCGTGGATATTTTGCGTTGGTCTATATAAGACATGGTCTAAATAAGAAAATCTGGTGGGAACGGGGGCTAGGAGAACCATGACCCGGGAAGGAAATGAATGAGACCGATGCCGGCATAGGCCAGCAATATGTACTTGGGGAATTTTCCGACGAAGAGGGCTGGCAGGAACTTGCGCATCGGCATCCTGGCGGCTCCCGCAATGAGGCCTCCCACATCGAAGGGTATGACCGGCTGAAAAGCCAGAAAGGCGATAGCCCACGCTCCCCAGCGATTGATCCAGCCTTCCACGCGGTTGAAGCCGACAAAATCAGTGGCTATGGCGATTTTTCTCCCGGCATAACCCGCGTAATAACCGCTCAGTTCGCCAATTGTGCCGCCGAGCGCGGCTGCCAGGGCGGACAGGATAGGATTCCAGTTTTGCGCCACTGTTATCATGACCGAAACTGCGATGGGGACAGGGGCCATCACTGTCAGATTGGCTATCAGCGCCACCAGGAAGACCACCAGATAGGCTAGGAAGGCATACCGGTCAAGCGGCAGATGCAGACTGTCGGCAAACTTTTTAAACCAGTAAGCGAGCAAGAAACTGACGAGTATTAGCGCTATTAAAGCGATGGCCAGTTTGAGCCAGCGCACCCATTTTTCGCGTTTAATAGTGATGGTCGGTGCTAATGTAGAAGATGTGATTTTTGGGTGCTGCATACGGTGGACGCGCTCTCTATCTCTTGTTTCAGAAGTGATTGTGAGGGCGTCAATGATACTCATGATCGCCAATAAATACAAGGGGATTATGAGGGCAAGAATCTCCATATGATTATCTTCGATTCACTAAAGGCAGATGATACACTAAAAGGCTAACGCCCTGCAAAGCGAATTTGGTTTTTCAGGATTCTGGAATTTGAGGGTTTATCATCGAGACTCTTCCAAACTATGGCTAAACCTTGGTATTAGCATAAGGCGGATGCTAAGATGTGATCGCGTATAGAACTTCAAAACCGATAGTGGCTGGCGGGCTGAATATCGCGGCAGGAGTCATCCGGCTGCTGGCCTTGGGTACTTTGATACTGGGCATATTGGAGTTCTCAGTGGGGTTCGGCATGCTTCAGGGGCCAGCCCGTGTGCGGCTCTAGGCGATACTGCTGGCGCTCTCTCTGCCCGGCCTCCTGACGATAGCTGGCGGAATATCCTTCCTGAAAAGACGCAGGTGGCTTCTCGCTCTCATCAGCTGAATAGGCATGTGATCCCGGCCGGGTTAGGGATTGCCTTGGTCATTTTGATGGTAAGGTCGAAAAAGGAGTTCGCTTGAATGTGGCTAGGGTGCCTTTTTCACTTTTCTGGGCGAAGAACTGGTGGCTGCCAGTTTTTCTCCTGGGTGATTTTTTTCCCACAGGTCAACCAGCTGGCACAGAAACCCGTCGTAGCACTGGCCGGGAGCCCGGTTGGAATCGAGCTTGTTCTTGGTCGTTTCTCTGAGTCCGATAGTGGTGCGGCGCAGTTTGGTCATGCTTACCCTCCTTGAGAAGCTACGGCACAATCATAAAATGAAGTGTCTTTTTACACCCATCTCAAACAAGTTAGCCCCTAATGTATCTTATGTTACACCATTACAATGAATTACGCTATAGGTATTTGTCCGGATTTTGTGTAAGAATTATCCTGCTTCGCAATAACAACCGGAGGCGAATGTGAGGATAGCCTTCCGTCAGAAATGTTGCCCTGTTTCTTGATAGTGTGAAGTGGAGATGTGAAGTCGAAGCTTGTTCGATAGTGGGGAAAAGGCGGAATGGTTATTCCTTGCGCAGGACCATACTGGCGGAGGACGCAACTAGCAAAACACCCAACACCAGACTGAAAGTGCCTGAAACGACATGGTGGTTGGAGAGCCCCCGGATGCCGATCGCTATGCAAACAGCCGCCAGAACCAGCAGGAAAAGGTAGCCGATGATATCTTTTTGTGCTATTTTGACCTTCATGGCGGTTTCCTCCTGTTTTGAGTGCAGAGTTAGTTACGTATTCAATCCTTTGAACTTTATAGCACACCCTGCTTTCGAGGTCAAGCTATAAATCAAGCCAAGGTTTTTGAAGCGTTGAGCATGGCGACCTCGGCCTGCGATAAAACTCTCATTTTCCCTTCCGGCAGATCTCCCAGCAGCAGGGTTCCCATGCGGATGCGCTTGAGGCTGGAAACACGGTATCCCAGGCAGGTGAACATGCGGCGCAATTGACGCTTGCGTCCCTCATGCAAGATGACATAATATGCTTTGTGCTCAGTCGGGCTCTCTCGCACGGTAGTCGGCCAGGTCAAACCGTCTTCGAGTTCAATCCCGTGCTCGAATCTGGCTTTGTCTTCTCTGCTTAGCTCGCGGTCAAGGGTGACGACGTATTCCTTTTCTTTTTCGAAGCTGGGGTGCGTCAACCTGTATGTCAGCGCACCGTCGTCGGTGAGGAGGAGCAGTCCGCTGCTGTCCATATCGAGCCTGCCAACTGGGTGGGGATTGAGGTTTTTGTATTTGGGCGGCAGAAAGTCAATGACCGTTTTGCGCCCCCTTTCGTCGTGGGTGGTGGAGAGCACACCCACGGGTTTGTTGAGCATGAAGTAAACGCATTCCTCTTGCCTTACTGTGACGAGCTTGCCGTCAAGAGTGAGCACATCCCGCTCGCCTTCTATCTCTTGTTTGAAACTGGCTACCGGCACCCCATTGACGGCGATGCGCCCCTGTTTGATGGCTTCGGCCATAGCCCGGCGCGAGCCGCAGCCAGCCAGCACGAGCGCTTTGAGTACGGTCACATCGGCCATAGGGACATTATAGATAATGCCTGAGTACAAAGCCAGAGGAAACTCAGCAGCCTTCACATTTTTGACTGATCGTTCGATGGAAAACCAAGGAGGGAGAATTATTTCCCTATTTCGATCAACCTAGTTTTGTGGCTTTGTGGCGGCCAGAATCCATGAAATATGGTGGTGCGTCCGGGCTCCCGCATGCGGTTCCAGATAATCGTGCTCAAAGAGGCGTTCAATGTTCAAAAAGGCGAATTCTTTTTCAAGTTCGGCGCGTGTGCTGAAATGGAGGAATTTTTCTCTCTCGAACGAGTTATCCTCCCCGGCAACAGGAACGCCGCGCCCATATTCTTCCGGGTCATGTGTGGACAGGGTACTTAATAATAAAACCCCATCCGGGCGTAAATATTTTTTAATACTCTGTATGAGCCGGGCTCTTTCGGAACTCGGTAGCACCTGATATAGATTCGAAACGAAAATGATGGGATACGGCTTGTCCGCGTCATCGAAATCAGCACAACGGTACTGCACACGGCTGCTCAGTTCAGATGGACATAACTCCCGCGCCATCGAAATCGCTTTGGTCGAATTGTCAATCCCCAAGACGGAGCATCCGAGGGCTTTCGCCAGATGGAGCGTATCCCGTCCATAACCGCATCCCAGGTCTGCGATTTCGAATTTCTTGTGAGACTGTAAACCGCGCAGGTATTCACATGCAAAAAGAGCCAGTTCACTGGGTTGTGCGCCCCAGACGGCCCCCTGATGGGCATAAGATTGGTCCCAGTTCATTTTAGACATGACTTAGTGTGATTCAACAAAAAGTGGGTTGAAAAAAGGATGAGAGACTCCTGTCCATTAACTTCGAGGAGACACTAATCACATGAAGCGTTCGAAACGCTCTTTTTTGGCCTTGCAGATGGGGCACAGCTCGGGCGGTTCATCCCTGGCGCAGAGGTATCCGCATACTTTACAACGCCATACAGGCAACGAAAGCTTGCTTTTATCAATCTCAACGGCTGGTTTCTCTGCCATTTTTCTCCTCACCTCAGGTGGCGGTCTTCTTTCGGGTATGGAGCCGATGCTCTTCTCGCCCAGGGCGCCCCCCTGGGAAACATACAGCCCTCAGTAGCAGGTGCCGTATTGACTTACATCGGCGTCGCGGTAATCGCAGGGGCAAATGATGTCGAGGTCTTCGCTCTTTACTCCCCCGGCCAAGCGGCAGGGGCAGGCCCAGTAGCTGTAACGTCCCTCGTTAATTAGCAAGCTCTTTACAAGAGCTTTGGTGAAATCGACGTCGGGATTGAGGAAATAACCGGCGGCTTCGGCCTCTTTTTTAAGCTTTAAATAGAGCCTGTCTATATCGTCCTGGCTGACGGCGTGTTCTGAGTTCATACCTTCAGCAGATTGCGCAACTCGTTTTCCTGGAAGCCTATGATACAGCGGCTATCATCCACAACCATGGTGGGGAAGGAGCGGTTGGGATTCCAGCGCTCGACATCGGATATGACATCGC
Organism: Dehalococcoidales bacterium; assembly: GCA_049520695.1. Lineage (GTDB taxonomy): Bacteria > Chloroflexota > Dehalococcoidia > Dehalococcoidales > UBA1222 > SURF-27. The sequence goes on from JBEKPN010000002.1 coordinate 21,427, forward strand.
GGCGGGTGTCCCCGCTGAGCAGGTCTACGTCTTCATAGTAATATTCCAGCCCCATTTCATCCAGCAGTCGCTTGGTTTTCTGGCACCACGGACAGGTGCTGAGGGCATAGAGCATGATATAAGGGCCCTTTTTACCCGGTACGTGCTTGGCCATCTTTCACCTCCGCTGTGCTACTTGAATTTATTATAGCCCTATTGTGCTTGGATTACTAGAGAATGCGAGCGGTTGTGTTGATAATATCTACTCGCTTGTGAGAGGCAGAATGCGAGAGGCGAGCCAAACGCTAACAAAGGCTGCTCAGCGCTTATCTGCCCTGCTACGAGGATGTCGAGACTGTCGGGTGTTTAACCTTCCTTTTTACACCTCATTTCAAGAAAAAGGAAGGTTACAATTCGATAATAACCAGGGAGGTCGGGGCATAATCTCGGCCTCCCAAACTCGTTTTGCAAGTGAATCTTGTCTTTTCGGCCAAACAGACAATAAGATTACTGACTATAACTGGAACAACCATGTGTCACCAGTGTTATTACCCCCCGTAAATGCCAATTGTGCAGTGTTCAGTGGGTCTAGGGTGCCCTGAATCTGAAATATCCAATATCCAGTAACCGGAGAACCCGGGTCAAAAGTTCTGTCCGCAATAACGAGGTTGCTATCAGCAGAATCGAATTGGTATTGTGCGTGAGGTGAACTAACCGCGAGACTGCTGGGCACCATGAAGAAGACCCACTGTCTTCCTATGCTAAGTAATAAAGTCACCTGCATATCAATTCTGAGGTAATTAATGGTGTTACCGGAGGATGAGGTGCTAAAATAACCCGCCTTGATAACCGTCACCGTAAAGTAATTACCGCTTACTGTAGTTTTTGTGGAGTCTAGCAGTGTGGCCGCTTGCAAGTACTGTTGCTCATAATCCCCGGGTGAGACTCTGACCAGCGGGGTGAATGTTGGAGTTTGGGCTGTGGTGATAGTCGTCGTGGGTGGGGGAGTCGTGGTGGTAGTAGTTGTCGTCGTCGTCGTGGGTGGTTTGCTAGTAGTTGTGGGTGGTTGAGTTGTGGTGGTCGTCGTGGGTGGAGGAGTCGTGGTAGTCGTCGTTGACGGCGGAACCGTGGTGATACTCGTCGTGGGCGGTGGAGTTATGCTGGTAGTGGAGGTGGTAGACTTTTGGCATCCAATGATAGAAGTGATTAAAACCAAGCTTACCAGAACCAGAAGAAAATCAAGATATTTACTTTTCATCAATGCTCCCCCCTTTTATTTTTTCAAATTTAGGTTTTCCAATATTTTATTTGATAGTAAGTTTACCGCCGTCAACAGACATAATAAAGATTATTTATTACCAATTGGGCGTAGTAAAAATACTATGAGGGACGGAAATAAAGTCTTGATGTGTGGCTTGTCAACCGGAGCGGCTACATTTCTAGATGATTTTCCAGTACGTAACGCATTATCTCGAGATTGTTCTTCAGCCCCATTTTATCAAGGATATGGCGACGAAAAGTGCTGATGGTTTGCACGCTCAGGACGAGTTCGCTGGCAATATCAGAAATCGACTTGCCTGACCCAATCATACACATTATCTGGAATTCACGGTTGGATAGCTTTTCTATTGGATTCACAACTTGGTTGTGCTTGACATTGTGGGTTAGCAACTCGGCAATCTCAGGGCTGAGATAATTACCCCCCGCCCCAACTTTGTGCAGAGCAGCCACAAGATCTTGAGGCAGCGTTCGTTTTGTAAGATAGCCTGCCCCGCCCATTTCCAGCACCCGGATGGCATACTGCTCTTCCTCTACCATGCTCAACACCAACACGCGGAGGGCGGGCTTCCGCTTTAACAGGTCAGCTAAGACATCGAATCCGCTCCTGTCTGGCATGCGGATGTCCAGAATAACTATGTCGTAGTCACCATGAATGGCCTCTTTGAGGGCCTCCTGCCCTGACGATGCCTCACCGGTAACACGGAATCCAGCCTGCTTCGCGAGGATGGATTTTATCCCTTCTCGTACCACGGCATGGTCATCCACCACAAGTATCTTATACATCTTCTACCCACCAGTTTCGCTAGGTATCATTAGCTTTACCGTCGTTCCCCGCTGTCCCTCTCTTTTGATAGTAAGCTTCCCGCCTACGGATTTGGCGCGCTGGCGCATGCCGATTAACCCAAAGGATTTTGCTGAATGCAGCTCGCCCATGTCAATCCCCTTGCCGTTATCGCTTATCTTCAGCGCCAAATGCCCTTGCGTGTAATCCAGATTCACATTGACCTCACTGGCTCTGGCATGGCGTGCGATGTTAGTCAGGGATTCTTGCAGGATACGAAACACCGTTGTCGCGACTATTCTTGAAACCTTGACGTTTATATGACTGCTGCGTAAGTGGCATTCGATGTGAGAGTGCTTCATAAAATCCTTGACTAGCCATGCTACCGATGCCTCTAAGCCAAGGTCATCTAGTATGCTCGGTCGCAGCATTGAAGAAATATGTTGCGCGCTATTTATGCAGCTATCTATGGACGTACTAAGGTTTTCCAGTTGGTGTGCGGTTCCCTTGTCCAGTGCCGAAATGGAACTCATCAGACGGGATACATCAATCTTCATCCTGGTGAGGGCCGAGCCTATTTCATCGTGTATTTCCAGGGCAGCCCTAGTACGTTCTTCCTCTCGCGCTTTTTCGATGTAATTTACCAGATTAGTCAACTCTTCATGTGATTTGATAAGCGCATTTTCGCGCTTCAACTCTTCTGTGATGTCGCGGAAAATAGTTACGTACATTGGTCTACTGGAGACATCGATGAGCTTTATTATTACTTCCACATCGAGCAACTCGCCGCTCTTGGTGCGATGTATGGCGGTAAATTTTTGCGACTGTCCGATTTTAATACTCCGCAATCTAGTCTTAGCTTGCTCCTCCGAGACTGAAGCA
>JBEKPN010000003.1:0-16763 GCA_049520695.1 Dehalococcoidales bacterium
ACAGGCGATGGGAACAGCCGATGCCCTTAAGATGGCCCAAGATGTAGCGCGGGAAAATTTCCTGGTATTAAACGGAGACATAATTGTAGATGAGCACGACATCCGCGAGCTCAGCCAATCAGATCAAATCACTATAGGGGTTAAGGAGGTCAATGACCCTTCCGGGCTCGGCATAATAGAGGAAATGGATGGTTTTGTGCGCCATATTATTGAAAAACCCGAATTCCCAACCTCGAAGCTGGTTAATACAGGTATTTATTTTATGACCCCACAGATTTTTTCTGCTATCAGTCGTACGACCAAATCAACCAGAGGTGAATTCGAACTAACCAGGTCTATTGAAATGCTCATCGAGCAAGGTATACCAATACGCTGTGAAACATTAGAATACTGGCAAGATATTGGATATCCCTGGGATTTGCTCGATGCCAACGCAGCTGCCATGTCCGACCTGAACGTTTCCAATAACGGTGTCATAGAAGAAAACGTCCATATTCAGGGTCCGTTTAATATCGGACAGGGCACGATAATCCGTTCGGGCAGCTACATCACCGGCCCCGTTTGCATAGGCTGCAATTGCGACGTCGGACCGAACTGCTTCATCAGGCCTTCAACGAGCATCGGAGACGACTGCCGCATCGGCGCGGGTGTCGAAATCAAAAACTCGATTATTATGCGCGGGACATATATCCCGCATCAGAATTATGTTGGCGACAGTGTTATAGGCGAAAACTGCAACCTGGGCGCCGGAACCAAAATTGCAAACCAGAGACTAGATAAAAATGAAATCCATATTAGCGACCAAAACACAAAAAGAAAGAAACTAGGTGCGATTATTGGTGATGGAGTGATGACTGGAATCAATGTGAGTATCAATGCCGGGTCTATTATCGGCAATAACGTATGGATAGGTCCTGGAATGCTAGCTACGGGTGTTACACCGGACAACGTGCACCTGAGGGTAGAGAAACCAGTATAGGCCGGACTTGTTGCTCTCGCCATCTGATTTGACATAATTCCAGAGTAAAAATATGTGCGGTTTGATCGGTTACAACGGTCCCAGAAAAGCAGCCCCTTTTATTCTCGAAGCCCTGAAACGGCTGGAGTACCGCGGCTACGATTCGGCTGGCATCGCCACGGTTTCTGGCGGCCGGCTGTTTTATAAAAAAGACTCGGGTAAAATCGAAGAGGTCGAAGAAAAACAACATTTATCAGCACTCCCCGGCCATGTCGGCATCGGGCACGTCAGGTGGGCTACTCACGGCGAGGTGAATCAGGTTAACGCTCACCCGCAGCTCGACGACCTCAACATCATCGCCGTGGTGCATAACGGGATTGTGGAGAATGCCGCAGAGCTCAGGCAACAGCTCAAATCAGAGCATCATTTCGTATCTACGACCGACACCGAGGTCATCCCTTTCTTGCTGGCAAAATACTTCCGACAGACAGGCAGCATGACACAGGCCATCGCCGCGACTACCAGAGACATACGCGGGCCGTTCGCCTTTCTGGTGGTCTGTCAGACAGAACAACAGGAATTCTTCGCTTGCGCCAGAGAGATGCCGCTTCTGCTGGGGAGCGGGACTGAGGGGAGCATCGCTTCGAGCGACATCGATTCTTTCCCTGTAGGATACAGAGAAATATACGTCATCGAAAACGGAGAGATCGCCGCCGCAGGTGCTGCCTCTTTCAGGTTCTTCGATAGCGCCGGCAACCCCATCGTAAAAACAGCCGAGCTCATCTCCTCTCGAAATAACTTTTTACCCGATGACAGCTCCAAACACCACATGATGCGCGAAATAAGGGAAGAGCCCCAGGCCATCGAACAGGCCATAATCCAGGATAAGGCCGTTCTGGAGGAGGCCGCGCGGGCCATAAAGTGCGCCAAGAACGTCATATTCACCGCCTGCGGCACATCGCGCCACGCGGCACTGATGGGGAGATACCTGTTCTCGCGCGCGGGGGGCAAGCTCAGCGAGGTCATCATAGGTTCTGAGTTCAAATATTTCGCCGACTCCATAAACTCCGGGAGTGTGGTGATCGCGCTTTCACAGAGCGGCGAGACCGCCGACGTGCTGGAAGGGGTGAGGACGGCCAGGGCCAAAGGGGCTAAAGTAATTTCGCTGGTGAACCGCACATCCTCGCAACTCACGAGGCTGAGCGACCTCATTTTCCCGTTAAAGTGCGGCCCGGAGAACGCCGTCGCCGCCACCAAAAGTTACATAGCGCAGATCACGGTGCTGGCGCTGCTTAGCCACTATCTGGTCGGGCAGCAGCAGATGATAACGCAAAAGCTGGAGGGCATCGTGCCGCTGGTGGAGCTGGCGTACGAGACCAACCTCAAAAAGGCCGAGTGCGTGGCGGCCTATATCGCCCGCTTCAACGCCTGCTACTTCATTGCCAGGGGCAGCAATTTCCACATCGCTGTGGAGGCGGCGCTTAAAATGAAGGAGGTCTCCTACGTGCACGGCGAGGGCATGCCGGCGGGGGAACTCAAGCACGGCACACTGGCCTTGATCGAAAAAAGTACCCCTGTCGTAGCGATATGCCCTGACGACTATACGTTTGAAGATACCATTCACAACGTGGAAGAGGCTAAGACTCGCGGCGCGTTCATCATCGGGGTTTCCGACCGCCATGACCCCGTTTTCGACGAGTGGTTCAAGATTCCGAAGGTGGAAGAGATACTTTATCCCTTCGTCACCATCATCCCGCTGCAGGAGCTGGCCTATTTTACAGCGCTGGCGCGCGGCGTTGACCCGGACAGGCCGAGAAACCTGGCCAAGAGCGTGACGGTGAAGTGAAAAACTTACAACCCATGAATTAAAATGTTGGCAAGTTTGTTGGCAGAAATGTTGGCAAAAAGACTACCAAAATCCGAATCGCTTTTCATGTTTACTATGTGCGTTTATGTGAGCCGAATGACTCAGATAGACCCACAAGTTAGAAGCGCGGTTATCAGTCTTAATTCTGTTTTTATGATGCACTTCGCTACCTTTGCATAAAGGATGACCAATTTTCTTTAATTAAGAGATTCAGTCTGAGCGTGAAAAGACACATTTCCGAGTACACCATAAGCACTCATTCATGCCGACAAATGGGGAATCTATTAAATGGTATTTTTGAATCACTTTTCCTTGTTGCTCAATATTGAGGCTATTTGTTCATTCGGAATAAACACAGCCGAATCTATTGCCTGAATTTTTATAAAAATCCCATCATTCGTTTTTAGTAACAATTGGGCTCCCATAATTTCATCTACTTGGGTAATTGCCCCAGAGATCGAAGAGTTTTCGAATATATTGCCTTGATTTAATATTACCGAAACAGTGGGGAAGTGTGCAGAATAAGAAAGGGAACTGTTAAAAGCAAATAGGGTTCCCAGGAGCCCAGGTAAGGTGATTAAAGAAAAAATAAGAGTAAATATCAGAGATACACTAAAGGTTCTTCTTAGAATACGATGATTACGTATTCGAAGCATCAATTGCGGGTCAATTACGATAACGAATGCCCAATATAGAACTGGCATCGTTATAAAAAGATTTAATACAGTTTTTAGGATTATTGGATTAGGAGACGCTGGAACTGGTGCGAAAGAGTAAACAAAATATAATATAACAAACAGGAAATAATAAATTATCCAAAACCACCAAGGAAAGCCTTTTAAGTAATAAGATGCCCTGAAATCGTTTAATATCGAATAAAATCGGTTAGATTTTTTAGAAGGATAAATAATTGGTTCTAGGTATCCATGTATATTAAGTTGAGCCCAAAGTGAATAGGCTATAAAAGTCAAAATAAATGCGACCACAAATAATCCATTCATCATAGCTCTGTAAATATAATCTACCGTGCTAAATGAAAGGGCGGAACTAGGAATACCTAAATATCCATAGTACGATTGTGTGAATTGACGACTAACAAAATATAGAAATATACCTCCGATAGGGATAATAGCGGCAATTTGTTTGAGTAGATTATTAGTCTGAGTATCTCCCATTCCAAACTCCCTCACTGGTTGATACTTGTTTCATTATGAACTTTATTCATAGGCATATCAATAATTACATCATATCGCTATTTTGTTGACTCCTAATTCAGACGTTACGTATTCTAAGTAATAGTCAAATGGTGAGAAGAGTTTCGCTGACCTCAAAGCGCGCTCCCAACTTTATCTCAAATTGATAATCGTGGCCCCGTCGCCGCCCTCGTTCTGTTCGGCGCTCTTGAAAGACTTTACCAGCGGGTGCCGCCCGGCCATTTCCCTTACGATGCTGCGCACCGCGCCCGTGCCGAAGCCGTGAATTATGCGCACCCACGGCAGGCGTGCCACGGCGGCATCGCTCAGATAGCTGTCCAGCAGCGGCTCGATCTCCTCCGCCCGTTTGCCGCGCAGGTCTAGCTCCATGGGCACGGAGCGGGGAGAAGTGTAAAGCTTCACCGCCTGAGTGGCCTCCGGCTGCGCCCCCGACACCCTGGAAACGTCCTCCCGCCCGACCCTGAAACGCAAAGCCCCTGCCGTGACTTCAACCTGGCCGCTCTCGGGGTTAAGCGCGGTGACTGTGCCCTTGACATCATACTCACTAAGCCAGACGCGGTCTCCCACCGCTATTTCGCCTTCTTCGCTCGCTGGCGCTTCCGCCTGCCGGGCAAAAATGCCCTGGTTGAGACGCTCGCGCACCTTTTTGGAGGACTCGCGCGCGCCGCTGACAGCCGTCTTCGACGCCTGCTTTTTGAGCTCCGCCGAGGCCATATTTATCTCTTTTTGCAGCGAGGCCACCTCGGCCACGATGTCATCGCGCGCGGCGCGGACCATGGCCTGCTTCTCGTCACGCAGCTTCTTTAGTTCAGCGGCCAGTGCTTTATTCTGAGTCTCAAAGGTATTTTTTTCGCGCTCCAGCTCCTTGTTCAAGTCCACCAGGTGCTGCTTTTCGGTTTGCAGGCTCACCAGCAAAGTCTCCATCTGCTGGCTGTCCTGGCTGAGGGCAACGCGGGCTTGAGAGACAACCACTTCCGGCAGTCCAAAGTGTGATGCTGTGGCAATGGCGTTCGAGCCACCAGGTATGCCGAGCGTCAGGTGAAAGGTGGGGGTGAGGGTGAGGAGGTCAAAATCGAACGAGGCGTTTTCCAGCCCCGGCGTGACATGGGCGAAAACCTTGAGGTCCGTGTAGTGCGTGGTGACCGCCGCCAGAAATTTGTTTTGCAGCAGGTAAAGCAAGATAGCGCGGGCCAGTGCGGAACCTTCCAGGGGGTCGGTGCTAGCTCCAAGCTCATCCAGCACTACGAGATTGTATCCCCGCGCCGTTTTGAGAATGCGGCTAATGTTGCTCATATGCCAGCCGAAAGTGGAGAGGGTCTGCGCTATGCTCTGCTCGTCCCCTATGTCGGCATAGATGCCGTCCAGAACGGGTAAACGGCTGGCGGGGGATGCCGGAATGGGTAGCCCTGCCTGCGTCATAGCGCACAGGAGTCCGATAGTCTTGAGGCATACCGTTTTGCCCCCTGTGTTGGGGCCGGTGATGACCAGCACGGAATAGTCCTTACCCAGGTCGAGGTCGATGGGGACGGCGCTATCGCCCAGCAGCGGGTGGCGCGCGGCTTCGAGGTGTAGGGATGGCGGTTCGGAATCCGTCGGGCGGTAGATTCGCGCCTCAGTGGCTCTGAAGCGCCCCGCAAAACGGGCCCTGGCCAGAGACAGGTCTATGCTAGCAGCGGCCTTGATGCCTGTGGCGATGCTCTCGCAGGCCTCCCCCGCGGCAGCGCTCAATTCAGTAAGTATGCGTTCGATTTCCCGCTGCTCCTCAATCTGCAATTCCTTGATGGCGTTACCCAGCTCGAGTGTTTGCCACGGTTCGACGAAAAGACTGGCGCCGCTGTTGGAGACATCGTGTACAATGCCTTTAACCTCGTTGCGAAATTCGCTCTTGACGGCGATGACAAAGCGGCCTTCGCGCTCGGTGACAATGGGCTCCTGTATAAAGCGGCGTCCGGCGTCGGAGGTGATATAGGTTTGCAGTTTGTCCACCAGTTCGGAGCGGCGGGAGCGCTGACCGTGGCGGATGGACGCCAGTTTGGCCGAGGCGTTGGGCGCGAGCTCTCCATCTGGCGAAATAGCGCGGCTGATGCTGTTTTCCAACACTCCATACGGTGTGATGTTGCAGGCATAAGCCCAGAGGTGTGGCAATTCTTCTGAGTAATGCGAAATTTTCCCCCGCAGTATTCTGAGCACCTCCAGGGTGACGCGTACGGCGTTGAGGCTTTGCGGGTCAAGCATCTTGCCCCGCCCGGCAGCTATGACTACGGAGGTGACATCTTCAATGCCGGATACGCCGATGGAAGGTTCCGCTTCAAGAAGATGGCGAGCCTCTGAAGATTCGGCCAGCCGTGCCTCAACCTCGGCAAAATCTGACGAGGGCGTGAGGCTGAGTGCAGCTTCACGGCTGAGTGAGAAAGAGCAGAAACCCGCGATTATCTCCCGGATGCGCGGGAATTCGAGCAGGAATAAATCTTTGCTGTCCATACAGGATTCTATTTTACATGAAAACGCCAATTGATATAAACAAAAACGAGGCGGTCTTATATTCAGCTACCTCGTTAGGAAAGTTAAACTTGCAGAAACAAAAGGAGATCGGGTGTCACTAATACTATGAACCGATACGCTGGATTGACACAACCATCTATTAACGGTTACAATCTCCAACTAAAACTGAGGAAAGGAGTTTTGATGAGCATAACGCTATTTGAAGTGTTCCGCCAGGCTTCCACTTTTGAAAAGTCGGCACTCATCGCCGTTCTCGTCGTAGCCGTGCTCGGACTTATTTACGCCGCCTTCCTGACGCGCCAGATTCTGCGCGAACCTGAAGGCACCGACAAGATGAAACACATTGCCAAAGCCATCCGAGACGGAGGCAATGCCTATCTCAAGCGGCAGTTCCGCACCATCCTGCTCCTGATTGTAGTACTTGCCGCCTTCGTCTTCGCTACCGGCTGGTACTCCAGCGGCTCGATCAACCCCAACTGGCTCATCGCCCTGGGGCGCGCCGGCGGCTTCCTTATGGGCGCTCTGTTCTCAGCCATGGTGGGTTATATAGGCATGAACATGGCCATGCGCGGCAACATCCGCGTGGCGCAGGCGTCGCGCTCCAACTTCGTGCACGCGCTTAAAATCGCTTACCGCACGGGCACCATCACCGGCATGCTGACCGACGGCCTCGGCCTCCTCGGTGGTACCCTTATCTTCCTCATCTTCTTCAAGGATTCCCCCTTTATATTGCTGGGCTTCGGCTTCGGCGGCACGCTTATCGCCCTCTTCATGAGGGTGGGCGGCGGCATCTATACCAAGGCGGCCGATGTCGGAGCTGACCTTGTTGGTAAAATAGAAAAGGACATCCCCGAGGATGACCCGCGCAACGCCGCTGTCATCGCCGACCTGGTGGGCGACAATGTGGGCGACTGCGCCGGCATGGCCGCTGACATCTTCGAGTCCTACGAGGTAACAATCGTCTCCGCTATGATTCTGGGCTTGATTATCTCTAATAGTTTACCGGAGACCGACCCACACCGGTTTATCTGGATTATCTTCCCGCTGCTGGTGCGGGCCGCGGGCGTCTTCTCTTCTATCATCAGCACCTATACCGTGGGTGGAGCTAAGGGCGAGAAGGACGCCATGAAGGCCATCCACCGGGGCTACAACTTCGCCGCCGTGATGTCCATCGCCTCCTTCGCCCTCTTCGGCTTCCTCTACTGCCATGACTGGCGCTTCTTCGCAGCTACCAGCGTTGGCGTAATACTGGCTATCGCCATTAACCAACTCACCGACTACTACACCGGCGCCAACCGCGGCCCGGTAAAGGAAATCGTCAAGGCCACCAAGACCGGCCCGGCGACCGTTATCCTCTCCGGCCTAGGCATCGGCCTGGAGAGCTCGGTCGGGGCCATCATCATCATCGCCCTGGCCATCGCCGCCTCAGCCCTAATCTGGGGCGGGGAGAGTACCAACAGCCTTCTTTACATCTTCTACGGCGTGGCCCTATGCGGCATCGGCCAGCTCACTCTTACAGGTAACAACATCTCCATGGACGCCTTCGGCCCCGTCTCCGACAACGCTAACGGCATCGGCGAGATGGCCGGCCTCGAGCCCGCTGCCCGCCAAACCCTGGCCGACCTGGACGCGGTAGGTAACACCACCAAGGCCATCACCAAGGGCATCGCCATCGCCTCAGCCGTGCTGGCCGCAGTGGCCCTCTTCGCCTCCTTCAAGTACGAGTACAAAGTCGAAGTTCTCGACATGATCCAGTGGAAAGTGTTCGTCGCCTTCCTCATCGGCGGCGCCATACCATTCCTGTTCAGTTCCATGATGATATCCGCCGTAGGTAGAGCCGCCTATTACGTGGTAAACGAGGTAAGGTGGCAATTTGCCCACGTTAAAGGTGTTTGGGAAGGCACCACTGACCCCGACTATGGAAAAGTAGTGACCATAGTTACCTCGGCCGCTCAGAAGGAACTCCTAACGCCTGCCCTGCTGGCTATCATTTCGCCGATTGTTATTGGTTTCGTCCTCGGGCTGGAGGCCCTGGGTGGTTTCCTGGCAGGTGTCATCCTGGTTGGACAGCTAATGGCTGTATTCCAGTCAAATACTGGCGGAGCTTGGGACAATGCCAAAAAAGTTATTGAAGATGAACCGCGTGATCTGGCTAAGAATACGGGTAAGGGTTCCGATGCACATAAAGCCAGCGTAGTGGGTGACACCGTGGGAGACCCGCTTAAAGATACATCCGGGCCTGCCCTCAACCCCCTCATCAAGGTTATCAATCTGGTTTCGGTGCTGGCGGCTTCTATGATGCTGTCCCCCAGCAACGCTGTAAGAATTATCGTGGCAGTCATCGGACTCAGCATAATCGGTATATCCCTGTGGATTTCCAAACACCAGAAAGCCCTTGGATATAAAGTTAATTAGCCAACTTCCAATCTAAAAATAAGTTAATAGGGGCGATATTAATTAATATCGCCCCTATTATTCTCTTTTAGGATCTAATACCCCGCCGCTTGCGGCGCATAAAGCCCAAACGGGGCCGTGATACCCCGGCGCTTGTGTCGGGGAGAATCATTTATTTATGGCCGAGCAGTCCCTGTCCGTCAAAATCCGCGCTCGTGCTCTTGTAGTGATGCGAAGCGGGCGGGATGGTATAATAAGCCGACTCATCCAGAGCCAATCCAAGCGGAGAGGAAGCAAAAATGGTTGAAAATTTCAACATGCCGGACACGGACACTCTTATTAATCTGTTTACTGACGCCATACGCAACAAACTAAAAGCCGCTGAACTGGAAAACGAAGCCTTGAAGATGCGCCTCAACGAGTTGCGCTTGAAACTGGAATTGGCAAAGGCAAAGCTCGAAGAGACCGGTGTCGATGCATCTGATCTGGATTTCGATGCAAAACTTTAACCGGGCTCGTAGACTAAAAATAATACGACATAATTTTTGGCGTAGATAAAAACCATCACTTCCCTCCGAGGCTGGAGAAAACCACAAGGGATTTTAACAAATGCGGGGGAGTATATCCCCGGAAAGCATGGCCAGAATGCGTGAAGTTCCCAATCTGGTGCGCAGGATGACTCTTGTGGCGTGTTCCGCAGTGGCCCGCCCGATGATAGCTGCATCTTTACCGTATTTATGATGGTGCATAACCTCAAGCAGCGCATCGGCCCTATCAGACGGCACAAAAGCCAGAAGTTTGCCCTCATTGGCTATATAGAGTGGATCGAGGCCGAGCAACTCACACATGGCGGCGACCGGAGGTCGTACAGGCACGGCGGCATCCTCAACAATAATTCCCACCCGGGACTGCGATGCTATCTCATTGAGCGTGGTAGCCACACCTCCACGGGTAGGATCGCGCATACAGTGTATGTCGGGACAGATTTTGAGCATTTCGGCTACCAGCCCATTCAGAGGCGCACAGTCGCTGGCGAGGTCGCCGGAAAACCTGAGTCCTTCACGCTGGGCCATGATGGTCATGCCGTGGTCGCCGATGGTGCCGCTGAGGATGACGGCATCGCCAGGTTTAGCATTGGAACCCGAAACGTTCACGTCCGGGGCGATGCATCCAATGCCCGCCGTATTTACGAATAGTTTGTCGGCCTTGCCGCGCTGCACCACCTTGGTGTCGCCGGTGACGATGCTGACACCGGCCTCCTGCGCCGTGCTCTGGATGGATTCAACGATCAGGTCAAGCTCGCAGATATCCAAACCTTCTTCGATGATGAATGCCAGGCTGATATATTGCGGGACCGCTCCGCTCACCGAGAGGTCGTTGACCGTGCCGCACACGGCCAGTTTGCCGATGTCGCCGCCGGGGAAAAAGATGGGAGTCACCACGTAGCTATCGGTTGTAAAAGCCAGACGCCCTGCGGTCTCCAGAACAGCGGAGTCGTCCATACGGGCCAGCCATTCGTTATTCAACTTACTCACAAAACAGCGCTTGACCAGCTCGTGGCTCAGCTTGCCGCCGCTGCCGTGGGCCATGAGGACTTTATCTTCCATCGCCTTCTCCGAACAGGTAATAGCTGGCGCAAGCGCCCTCACCCGAAACCATGCACGGTCCCACCGGGCGCTCGGGCGTGCAGGCGCGCCCGAAAAGCGGGCAGGAGGTCGGTCTTATAACCCCGCGCAATACGTCCCCACAGCGGCACCCCTCCGGTTCTTTCGCCGGGCCCGGATTGATTTCAAAAAGGCGCTCGGCATCAAATTTTTTGTACTTCTCTCTAATCTTGTAGCCGCTGGCGGCTACCTCACCCACACCCCTCCAGCGGGCAGCCTGAGGTTCGAAGATTTTTGCCAAAAGTTCCTGGGCACGTACATTGCCTTCAGGAGAGACTGTCCGGCTATAAGCGATTTCGACACACGGACGACCGCTTTCCAACTGTGCTAATAATTGGTCGGCGGCCATGAGGATGTCCACCGGTTCAAAACCGGCCACCACACAGGCGACTCCATACTCACGCGGGATGAACTCGTAGGGCTTCGAGCCAATAATGGTGCTGACATGCCCTGGGCAGATGATGCCGTCAATTTTTATCTCACCGCCATCCAGAAGCGCCTTCATCACCGGCGGGCAGAGCTTGGCCAGTGAAAAAACGGAATAGTTGCCTACCTCCTGAGTTTGCGCCTGGGCGATGGAAGCTGCAATGGTGGGCGCGGTAGTCTCGAAGCCTATCCCGAGGAATACCACAGACTTTCCTAGATTTTCTCTGGCAATCTCCAGGGCATCGAGCGTGGAGTAGACCATACGAACGTCGCAGCCTTCAGCCCGTGATTGCTGCAGGCTGGAATAGGTCCCGGGCACCTTGAGCATATCACCGAAGGTGCAGAGAATAATACCGGGGATTTTGGCCAGAGCAATGGCGCGGTCTACATCGGTCTGGTCGGTGACGCATACCGGGCAACCAGGGCCAGAAAGCATTTCTACTCCCGGCGGCAATAGCTGCCTGATGCCATACTTCAAAATGGCAGCGGTGTGACTGCCGCAAAACTCCATCAGGCGGGCTGTCCCCCTGGCACGACGACGGATCTTTTCAACCAGCTTGAGCGCTAGTTCCGAGTTGCGGAAATCGCTAACTGGCTGCATTAATCTGCCTCAGCAGGTCAATGGTCTCCCTGGCTTCCTGTAAATCTATGACTTTGATGGCGAAACCGGCATGCATGAGCACATAATCTCCCACTTTGGCCTCAGGCGTCAGGTAGATGCTCGTCTTGCGCCGAACGCCTTCGATGTCCACCTCGGCGTCGCTACCGTTCAAACTGACTACCAGGGCAGGAACAGCTACACACATGTGGATAACCTCCGCTTTTAGAACTCTGCGAAACTAGCGATAACCGCCTGGCCCAGAGAGATGCCGCCGTCGTTGACCGGCACCTGTTTATGCGTTATGACCTCTAAATCCTTTTCTTTCAAAGACTCAGTGACGAGGTGAAACAAGAGACGGTTCTGAAATACGCCACCGCTTAAAGTCACTCTTTTTACGCCCGTCCGGCGGGATAATTGCTCACACAGCACAGCAATCATCTGGCACAGCGAATGGTGAAAACGGTAAGCCATCTCGGACTTGCCGCAACCATTTTTTATATCCTTTAGTATAGCATCAAACAACCTTCCGAGACGAATAATTTGTATCCCGGCTTGCTCCTCGATGTCAAAGGGGTAAAAAGGAGTGCCGCTCAGCCCAAAATCCGTGGCAGCCATTTCGAGTTCGATAGCTGCCTGGGCTTCATAATCTATAGTGTCACGTATTCCGATTAGGGAGGCGACGGCATCAAAGAGTCTGCCGCAGCTTGAAGTGAGCGGGGCATTCAATTTGCGGTCAATCTGGCGCTTGAGCATGACGAGCTCATGGTTTTCAATCCTTGCCGGGATGCCGGAACTGAGGAGGTATTCCTCCCCTAGCAGGTGGTACACGTAGGCCGCCGCGATGCGGTATGGTTTTCTGGTGGCAGCATCACCGCCGGGAATAGGAATATATTCCAGGTGCGCCAGTCGTTCGAATCGCTTATAATCCGCCAGTAAAAACTCGCCGCCCCAGATGTTGCCGTCTGTGCCATAGCCCGTGCCGTCGAGGGCTACGCCGATAACCGGAGCGTCCACGCCGTTTTCAGCCATGCAGGAAACGATATGGGCATGATGGTGTTGGACAGGACATAGTTTTAATTTGGGGTTTGTCTCAGCCAGTTCCTGGGCGTAGTGCGTACTTAGATAATCAGGATGCATGTCGTGAGCGATAATCTCGGGCTTAATGCGGAATAGTCTTTCATATATTTCGACCGTATTCTGAAAATGTTCAAGTGTCTCTGCATTTTCCATGTCGCCGATATGTTGGCTCACAAAAGCATGATCATCTCGGGTAAGGCAGAAAGAACCTTTCATTTCAGCCCCACAGGCCAGGATAGGTTTGGCATTGAACGAGAGGCGTACCGGATAAGGGGCATACCCCCTCGCCCGCCTTACCAGCCGGCTTTGCCCATCCACCGCCATAGCCACGCTATCGTCATAGCGCACGTAGATATCGCGGTTGTGCCACAGGAAATAATCCGCGATCTCACCGAGTCTCCGCAGAGCCTCGTCGTTATCCTTCGCGATAGGTTCTTCACTCAAGTTGCCACTGGTCATCACCAGCGGGATTCCAGTCTCGCGCATGAGTAAATAATGCAGGGGAGTGTATGGCAATAACAGGCCAAGGTATTTCAAGCCAGGAGCGACCACGGGAGACAACATGGAACATTCTCGCATTCTAAGTAACACAATGGGGCTTTGAGTCGAACAGAGTAATGAGGCTTCAGTATCAGATACCTGACAGTGCTTTTGAGCTTCTCCGATATCGGAAACCATGACTGCAAAGGGTTTGGAGGGGCGCTTTTTCCTCAGCCGTAGCAGCTTTACCGCTTCATCATTTGTAGCGTCGCAGGCGAGCAAGAACCCGCCCATCCCCTTAATAGCCACGATTTTACCCTCGCGCAGCAGCTGTGCCGCAGTCAAAAGTGGATCGCAGCCAGGAACGACGCTCCCGTCGTTCTGTACCAGTTCGAGCTGTGGCCCGCAGGCCGGGCAGGCGTTCGGCTGGGCGTGAAAACGGCGGTTGTCGGGGTCATCGTACTCCGCCTGACACTCGGGGCACATGCGGAATGAACTCATGGTGGTGAGCGTGCGGTCATAGGGAATATCTTCTATTATGGTGAAACGCGGGCCGCAGTTAGTGCAGTTGGTAAAAGCATAGCGGTAGCGCCGGTTGTTGGTATCCAGTATATCGGCCACACACTCGCGGCAGATGGCCAGGTCCGGCGATACCAGCTGGTATTCCCCCGCTTTGGGCTGGCTGTGACGGATTTCGAATCCGGAGTATCCGGCGACCTCCTGTTCCTGTGACCGCAGTTTTTCTATGCGGGCCGCCGGAGGCGCTTTGACCGGAATATCTGCCATGAAGGCATTGAGATCGGCAGGTTGCCCTTCAACATCTATCTCCACATAGCCGGAAGTATTGCGCACCCAGCCGGTTAAACGGTGCTTCAGGGCAAGCTGATAGACGAAGGGTCTGAAACCAACGCCTTGAACCACGCCGTAGACCTTGATATTGCAACGATGTTTAACCGATACGTTATTCATAATAAATAAAGCGGAGATGCGGCTTCCGGCGACAGCAGAGGTGTTTTTTACTGCAACTCTTGCAGCACGAGGCCGATGATTTTGGGGACAGCTTCTTCCACCTGTTTGGAAAACCCCAGGCCCACGGCGGTGTCCGAGGGCTCGCAGCCGATGATGACCACTTCATCGGGATATATGTTGAGGACAGCAGCGGTAGCCATAATGCGCTCGAGGTCGGTTTCGTGCATTGACACACTGAAATCGGACAGGCGCGGACTGTGCAGCAGTTTATCTTTAGTGATTTTCAAACGGTGAAGCCTGCCCGGCGGTGAACCGGGCAGGCTTATGGCATCCACGAAAACAACTTTGTGGTAACCCTCAAGTTTGAGGGCACACTTGAAACCGGATATCCCGTAATCCGCCAAGTCTACCCCCGGCGGCATTACCTGTGTCTCTAGCTGTTCGATAACGAACGGCCCCAAGCCGTCATCCCGTTTCAGCTTATTCCCAACACCACACACCAGAGTATAGCCCAATATTCCTGCCTCTACTTAGTGCGTATGATGATGTGAATGGTCGTGCTCGTGACTGTGACCATGTTCGTGTTTTTCGAACTGGGACACCATTTCCTCGGCATGCAGGTGGTCAAGGTCGCATTCGGCCAGCAGACTCTCCTGTGGGCTGAACACCTGCACGGTGCATCCCAGGCAGGGGTCGAAGCTGCGTATGGTGCGCACTACATCGATGCCATCCAGTTCACCTCCGGTTGGCTCAGTGACGGGTGAGTCGATAATAGCGGCTTCATACGGGCCAGGACGTCCCTCGGCATCACGCGGTGAGACGTTCCATGCCGTGGGAGTGATGATCTGATAGCGGTAAATCTTGCCTTTGCGCATGACTACCCAGTGAGCCACGGCACCGCGCATGCCCTCCACCATTCCGACGCCGATACCGTTCTTTGGCCGTCTATACTCCTTCCAGACCTTGGTGTCGCCCTTCTTGAGCAGTTCCAGAGCGATGGCTACCATGCGATAGGACAGGAAGGCGGAATAGGCATGATAATAAGCGCGGGAGCGCACACGCTCGATAGCATTGTTGCTCTTGGGAAGTTTCCATTCCATAGTCACTTCGCCCGGAACGCGGTATCCGGCGACGGCACCGGCCGGAAGAGTGAACTTGATGGACGTGCCAGTAGATTCTGGCGATTTCTTGGAAACAGAAGCTATCCACATGCGGGATAAAGGATTGGCTTGCATGACGTGGGTCTTGCCGTCCACGCGGTTTTTCCAGTCAAGCCAGCGGGGCGTTTTAGCCCAGGTATACTTACCAGCCCAGTCCTTTTCCTTGCCTGCGACCGGCTTGGTGGATTCGTTCCATGGATGGTCCTTGGTCAACGGATTGCCGTTGGGGTCTTTGGCGAAGTCGGCTTTAGCGGTTTCGTTGTAATAGGAATGGGTGACCGTCTCCTGGACCCCTACGTTTATCTCAACCAGGTCGTTGGTGATGAGCTTGCCGTTTATTACGATACCGGGCGGAACCCAGCGCTTCTCGCCCCATTTGCTCATGTCGGCGTATTTGGCGTTGTAAGACAGGGGATCGTCATAGACGCCGTAGGAAATAAGGTTCAGGGGGAATTCGCCCACCTTTTCCAATCCATTGACTGAGAGGAAATCGATCAGATCATCGAAAACGGGCACTAGTTCTTTGGTGAAAGCAATTTCCTTGGCCAGCATAACATATAGCGCCTCTATATCCGGGATACTGATGGTGCGGGCGATGCCGCCGGGGATGAAGTTGTTCTGATGCGGATGCTTGGCGCACAGCGAACTCGCCATATCCAGACCGATTTTGGATGCAGTGAGGCATTTCATCCAGAAGCTGCCGGCGATGGGGTTGAGGGCGCGCATGATATCGCCAATGGTAGAATAGCCGTGAACAGCGGCATGAGGCGCTGCAGTTTTGTTAGCTTTTTCAAGAATTTCGGGGTTGGACTTGGCGCAAATAGCCTCAGAGTAGTCCGGGCCCTCCAGGATGCCGCAACCCAGGGCGCCATCGTAGACTTCTTCAGCCATGATGGCCAGATTCCTAAGTCCTATGCCTAGGGGCGGGGGAGGAGCGCCATAAGCCATGTCAACAGCCTCGACGGAGGCGATGGCGTGGGGAGTAGGGCAAACACCGCAGCTGCGCTGGCCCAGCCAGATGGCATCAGCCGGTTCGCGGCCGATAAGGATGTCTTCTAGGCCGCGGAACATGGTGGCATAAACGTGAGCATCGGTATATTTCTTGGTTTCGAGGTCAACCTTGGCGTTGACGCCCATGTGGCCTTCGATACGCGTCAATGGTTCAATATTTAATTCAGTCGACTTAGCCATGTTAGATACTCCTCTTGTGGAATCTGGAAGCGGTAGCTTTTACCTTGCCGATATTGTCCAGGATCCCTTCAACAACCCATGATTTGACAGGTGACTTCTTGAGGAATGGCGAAGTAGGAGGATCGGGGAAGGCCGGTTCGGTGCAGGCGATGCACGGTGAACCGGTAGAGGGGCAGCCGCCGTAACCGCCGGAGAAGCCATACCGGGGAACGCGGCAATAGGCGATAGGGCCCTTGCAGCCAAGAAGGCCCATGCAGTAA
>JBEKPN010000004.1:0-15815 GCA_049520695.1 Dehalococcoidales bacterium
CCAGGTGGAGGCGGGCCCCCAACCCGACTTCACTTCCTACCTTAGCGGCAAGAATTTTGTGGGGCCTGCGGACTTCGCCACCCTATATGACGTGAATGGTCTTTACAACAAAGCTACAGGCCTGCTCCAAAAAGCAGGCAACAAAATACTGGTATTCCGTGCCCCAACCGGCTCCGGCAAAACCATAATAATGGCCGAGTTTTTACGAAATCTAGTGGTAGAAAATAAAACCAATTTAGGTTTTTCTTTTATCTGGGCAGCCCCACGTCAATTGCATGGGCAGAGTAAAGAAAAACTTGAACGGTACTACTTTGAAAACAAAGTCCTAAAATGCTCCTATTACGATGAACTTACTGATAAAGTAATTGCCGAAAATGAGGTATTGTTTCTTAACTGGGAAAGTATAAATAAAGAGGATAATATTTTCATACGTGAAAATGAGAACGAGTTTAATCTTTCCAATGTGTTACAGAACACTAGAGAACAGGGGCGGCAAATTATACTGATTATTGACGAAAGCCACTTTTCTACCAAAACCGAAAAAGCTATAGGCCTCAAAAACTTGATTGATGCCAAGCTAACAATAGAAGTATCAGCCACGCCAGTTTTGACAAACCAGTTAAACGAGCTGGAGGCTATTGACCGCGAGAGCGTCATAATTGACGAAATGATTAAAAAATATGTTGTGATTAATCAGGATTTTAAGAATGACATACAGGCAGAGAAGGAAGAAATAACTGAGGTTAAGACTGAGCTGCCTGAAACGACAAATGAATTCATAATCAGCGAAGCGCTTAAAAAACGGATTCAGCTTGCTGAGGAATTTGACAGCCTTTCTGCGAATGTTAACCCTTTGATGCTAATCCAGCTACCAGACGCTTCTGCAGGCGCCGAAGTGATAAAAGATGAGATAATCAGCATTCTCAAAAAACATGGCATTACAACCGACAATGGCAAGTTAGCAGTCTGGTTCTCCGAAGAGAAACAGAACCGTGAGACTATAAGCCAAAATGATGACCCTGTAGAGGTAATGTTGTTTAAGCAGGCAATTGCTATCGGTTGGGATTGCCCCCGCGCCCACATTCTGGTCATGCTTAGAGACGTGCAAAGCGATATATTTCGAATACAAACTATCGGTAGAATTATGCGAATGCCTGAATTGAAGCATTATCCTGTTAATTCCTTAAATATCGGTTATATCTATACCAACCTGCCGGATTATTCTATTCAGGGTGAGGAAGTAAAAGGGTACATAGTAATTAGAACTTCCGCGCGCAAGGCAATATATCACGATTTAGATTTACCTTCGGTACACACTAAACGGCAGCGTGAAAAAACACGTCTTTCGCCTCAGTTTATTCCGCTGTTTTTACAGCAGTCCAAAGAAGCTAACCTGAAAAGCATAAATGTAAATGTTGATGAAGCACTGAAAACGTTGATGTCCGACGGCAAGGTGGAGGATATAGACAAGATAGCTTCAGGATTGGTTGCGGAAGGTTCAGCAGAATACTTAGCGGAAAAAGGTACGCATGTTGCCCGCCTGCAACAAGAAGTAGAAATACAGCAAAGTTTCAACGCTTTCATAAATGAAGCTCTTGCACCACTTTATCCTGAGGATAGGTCCGTAGACAAACTCAAACTATCAATTGAAGCGTTTTTTAAACAGTCTTATCCCGGCCAATATGAATATATTGAACCCAGGATGCAACTAATTGTCCTGAATAACAAGGATACTTTCCTTGCTGTCGCGAGTAAAGCCATTGGTAATTATTTAGGTATGTACGGTTCAACGAAGGCTCAAATTGTACCAGACGGGAATTGGAATGTGCCGCCAAAGCAAGATTACCCTGATGGCTTCTCCAAGCGGCAGGTCAAGCTAGCTATAGTTGAGCCTTTTTTCCAGCGAGATGATGCTTCGAAGCCAGAAAAGGAATTTGTAAATTATCTTGAATCCAAAACCAATGAAATCGAATGGTGGTATAAGAACGGTGAAGATGACGCCATTCATTTTGCAGTTCCGTATGAGGAATATGGCGAACCTCATTCATTCTACATTGACTGGATTGTGAAATATAAAGATGGTCTGGTTGGCCTTTTTGACACTAAGGACGATGCTACAGCTAAAATGACTAAGGCAAAGGCAGAGGGATTGGCCCAATATATTAAAGAGCAGAATGCTAAAGGTTACAATCTGTTTGGCGGAATAGTAATTCCAGCTTTGGGTGGATGGCTATTCAATGACAAGGAAATCTACGACTATAATCCTAATGATTTACAGTCTTGGAAGATTTTAAACTAGCTCTATTTTTGAGTTTTTATTAACCCTCTGCCTCGCCCCAGATGCTTCGGCCAACCTTTCTGGCCTCCAGCATGGTAGAAGGTTTCCCCCTCACTTTTATCTCTCACACAAGGGTCGAGGAGAAGAAACGAGATTGCTTCGGTCGCTACGCAACACTCGCAATGACACGAGGGAAAATCCCTTTCAATCTCCCTTTGTCAAAGGGAGAGATTCTGACACCCCACTCCAGATGCTTCAGCCACCCTCTGTGGCCTCCAGCATGACAACGTGAGAACGGGATTGCCCAACCTCGAATACGATGCCATTACCTTGACTAGCGCCTGCCCTTTTGATATGCTTTTCCTTTAAGGGAGGACATCCTCAATGGCAAAACCCAAATTCCGCGAACTGCGCCACGCTTACGGCTTTGATGAAGTCGCCATCGTCCCCGGAGATGTGACCATCAACCCGGACCAGACCGACATCAGCTATAAGATCGGCAAGCACAAGTTCGAGATACCTATAATCGCTTCCGCCATGGACGGCGTTACCGACCCGGCCTTCGCCGTGCACATGGGCAAGCTGGGCGGGCTGGCAGTGCTCAATTTGGAAGGCGTCCAGACGCGCTATGACAACCCGGGCGAGGTGCTGGCGCAGATAGCTAGGGCCCCCGAGAGCGAGGTCACCGCCCTCATGCAGAAGACCTACGCCCAGCCCATCCGCGAGGAGCTTATCACCGCGCGCATAAAGGCCATCAAGCAGGGCGGTGCCGTGTGCGCCGTTTCCATCACCCCGGCCAACACCAAGCGCTACATCAAGACCATCGTGGACGCCGGCGCCGATATACTGGTGGTGGCCTCCACCGTCACCAGTGCTAAGCATATTTCCAAGAGCACCCACGGGCTGGTGTTCCAAGAGCTGTGCCAGAGCGTGCCTATCCCGGTGGTGGTGGGCAACTGCGTCAGCTACAGCGCCTGCATCGGGCTCATGCGCACGGGCATTGCCGCCATCCTGGTGGGAGTCGGTCCCGGCGCCGCCTGTACTTCACGAGAAGTGCTCGGCATCGGCGTGCCGCAGATAACCGCCACCATGGACTGCGCCCAGGCGCGCGACGATTATTTTAAAGAATCCAAACGGTACGTCCCCATCATCACCGACGGCGGTTTCCGCAAGGGCGGCGATGTTTGCAAGGCCATGGCCGCCGGAGCCGATGCCGTCATGATAGGCTCGATATTCGCCCAGGCTGAGGACGCCCCCGGACTGGGTTATCACTGGGGCATGGCCAATCCCCACGCCTCGCTGCCGCGCGGCACGCGCATCAAGGTGGGCACCAACGGCACGCTGGAGCAGATACTCTTCGGCCCCACCTCACTCACCCACGGCAGCCAGAACCTGGTGGGCGCGCTCAGGACTTCGATGGGAGTCTGCGGAGCCGCCACTACAGCCGAATTCCACAAAGCGGAGATAGTCATCGCCCCGGCCATCGTCACCGAGGGCAAGTACTGGCAGATGACACGCCCTACCTGTTAACACCGAAGGATTCAGGTCAACAAAAGAGCCCCTCATGGAAATGAGGGGCTCTTGGTTTTTACTGAGCGTAAACTACTCGTCATCTCCGTCGCCGCCCTCGTCGGGCTCCGGCTTGGCTTCCTCCTGCCTGACGACAGGCACGATGGCACGTGCCTTCATCCACTTGCGTTTGGTTGTCAGCGCCGTCTCGTCCAGGGTGTTACGAAGAGCCTTAAAGTCAGCTTGATTCTCAGCAGTGAGCGAGACTACCAGCGCATCGATGCCCGCGTCCCACAGCGCCTTGATCTCGCCTTCGGTGAGCAGGGCAGGGACGACTGCCAGCAACGGCTTGCTTATCCAGTCACCCAGGCGACGGAATCTCATCAGGTCCTGAAACGTGAGTGGGGCGGTGCCGGGTGAGTTGATTATCACAGCGTCGACCGGAAGCTCGCTCACGGTGCGCGCCAGGCTGTCCTCAAGGTCGAGTGGGATACCCACCACGCGGCCGGGTTTTTCTTCCCCTGTAGCGGCCAGCGGCATTTTATCCGGCGCGAAGACGACGAAGTCCACGCCCGCGCTCTCCAGAGATTTGAGGTTCTGGGTGTCGCCCTCAGTCCACAGACCCCAGGGCATATCGCCCAGCGACTTGGCCAGAGCCTTGAGCGTCCTGGCGGCAGGCGTTTTGGACGGCACCAGCACGGCGGCGTCCGCCCCTTGCAGCAAAGAAGGCAACTTCTCAACCTCGTCCAGGCCGGCCCAGGCCACCAGCAGCATCCTGGGCTTGGTCGAGGCTTGAGCGCTGCGGAAAAAGCCCATGGCGGGCGGGGCTACCTGAAGGGCATTTTTGAGGTTATCAGCAAAGCGGCTCATATTTTTCTCCTGTATCGGGGAATAGACGGTGATTGAGTGGAGCCAGCGAAGAGACTCGAACTCTTGACCTGCTGTTTACGAAACAGCTGCTCTACCGGCTGAGCTACGCTGGCACTAAGCTAAAGTATAGCAAAAGGGGCTTTTTTGTAAAAGCGCCGCGAGGAATTCTTCACCGGTGAACTCTATTCCGTCTTTCTGAGACAGGTAAGCCCGCGGATGATATAGTACAGGAAAAAGCCGTGCACGGCCACCGCAAACCAATCGCCCAGGATTACCAGCAAAACAGTATCGAAGAGATAGACCGCCCCTCCCAGGATGAAGGCCCACAGCTCGCCCTTTCTGGCAAAATAGCCCGATAGGACGAATATCCCCAGAAATGCCAGCTCCGCCAGTCCGGTTACCACGCGCATATCAATAGTCTGCCCGCGGCTTATGGCAGTCAGCAGTTGCGTCACCGCCAGCCCCATGGGGAAAAATATAACGGCGTTGATGGCATACAGGATGGAGTTGACCACGCCGAGGCCGGCGATCCAGTAGAACTGGGTGGCCCCGCTGGTTACGCGGTAGTCCAGACCTACTTTTTCTGGAGTCTCGCCCTCAATCATGCGGACATTATAGAGAGGGCAGTGGTATACCGCAAATACACCTATGCGGAGTAAAGAACTCCAGTGGTCTGGAGATGTATGCCTGCAACAGAATGGTGTTTTTGGGAAGCACAGTGTTTTTCGGGAGGGTAAAGTGTTAACGGAGGTTGCCGCGTCGTCCGCCTTAGGCGGATTCCTCGCAAAGACAATGCGGAAATCCCTCCCCTCCAGATGCTTCAGCCAGCCACTCTGGCTTCCAGCACGACAAACCAACTTTCAATTTCACAATCTCCCAAAATTGTGCTAGATTATAGGTCTCAGGAGATATACAAATATGCAGGAAACAGGTACCTGGAAGCTTAAAACAGGGCTGGCCCAGATGCTCAAGGGCGGCGTCATCATGGACGTGGTCAACGCCGAGCAGGCCAAGATAGCCGAGGACGCCGGGGCCTGTTCCGTCATGGCACTGGAGCGCGTGCCTTCCGACATCCGCGCCGCCGGTGGGGTAGCCCGCATGGCCGACCTGGGCATCATCGAGGACATCATGAAATGCGTCACCATTCCCGTCATGGCCAAGTGCCGTATCGGGCATTTCGTGGAAGCCCGCGTGCTGGAGGCCATCGGCGTGGACTATATCGACGAGTCCGAGGTTTTAACCCCCGCCGACGAAGCCCACCACGTATGGAAGCATGACTTCAAGGTGCCTTTCGTGTGCGGCTGCCGCAACCTGGGCGAGGCTTTACGCCGCATCGGCGAGGGCGCCGCCATGATACGCACTAAGGGCGAGGCCGGTACCGGCAACGTCGTCGAGGCTGTGCGCCACATGCGCGCCATCATGGACGACATCCACAAGCTGGCTGCTTTACCCCAGGAAGAGCTGTCCGCCTTCGCCAAAGAGATACAGGCGCCGCTTGACCTGGTTATCGAGGTCCATAATTCGGGCAGGCTACCCGTGGTCAATTTCGCCGCCGGCGGCATCGCCACGCCAGCCGACGCCGCCCTCATGATGCACCTGGGGGCCGAGGGCATTTTCGTAGGCTCCGGCATCTTTAAATCGAGCAATCCTTCCGCCCGCGCCAAGGCCATCGTCAAGGCCACCACGCACTATAAGGACGCCTCCATTGTAGCCGAAGTGTCCAAGGACCTGGGCGAGGCCATGCCGGGGCTGGAAATCTCCAAGATACCGCCCCAGGAGCTTCTGGCAGGCAGGGGCTGGTAATATCACATTGTCATTGCGAGGAGCCCCAATAAAATTAGGGCGACGCGGCAATCTCGTTCCCCATCTCTGGAAAGCCATGCTCTATCTTAATGATAATACAGATCAAATGAGCGACGAGATTGCTTCGCTCCTTGAAGTCGCTCGCAATGACAACCGGAGTCACACTTGATCTATAGCATCGAGGTCTGCCTCAAGGCGGGACAGCCCGACCCGCGCGGCTTGGGGATAGCGCGCGGCATCCATGACCTGGGCATTCACAAGAAAGATACATCCGTTGCCGTCAGCGACTTCTACTGGCTGGACGGCTCACTCACACCCAAAGAGGTGGAGCGCATCGCCAGCGAGCTGCTGGTGGACCCCATCACGCAGGAATACAACTGTAGCCCCATCCAAAACTCCGATACCTCGGACATCTACAACATCACCGTTACCTATAACCCCGGCGTTACCGACCCGGTAGAGGAAACGGTGATGCAGGCCGTTTCTGACATGGGCATTACCACTGTGCGCGCCGCCAAGACGGCCCAGCGCTACCACATTCAAGGACAACTCAACTCGAGCGAGCTGGATATCATCTGCGCTCGGCTGCTGGTCAACCCCATCATCCAACACGTCGTCAAGGAGACGCCCAGAGCTTTCCCCGAGAGTCCGAAGTACATCTTCAAGATGCGGCATATCGACCTGCTGGGCGCTACCGACGAACAGCTCAGCCAGATAGGGCACAACTACAGCCTGAACAAGCAGGAACTGGTGGCAGTTAAAGAGTATTACGCCAGGCTGGAGCGCAATCCGACCGACGCCGAGCTGGAAACGCTGGGTCAGACCTGGAGCGAACACTGCGTGCACAAGACCTTCAAAGCGCGCTTCAATTTCGAGGGAAACAGCATCGACAACCTGCTCAAAAGCACCGTTATGCGCGCCACCAAAGAGCTTTCGCCGCCGTGGTGCCTCTCAGTTTTCAGGGATAACGCCGGCGTCATCGACTTCGACGGCGACTGGGCTGTCTGCTTCAAAGTGGAGACGCACAACCATCCCTCCGCCATTGAACCCTACGGCGGAGCGGCCACCGGCGTGGGCGGCGTGGTGCGCGACGTCATGGGGACAGGGCTGGGAGCCAAACCCATCGCCAACACGGATGTCTTCTGCTTCGGCCCGCCGGACTTCGATTTCAACCGCTTGCCTCCGGGCGTGCTACACCCACGGCGCGTCTTCAAGGGGGTGAGGGCGGGGGTGGCCGATTACGGCAACCGCCTGGGTATCCCCACGCTCAACGGGGCTGTCCTCTTCGACCAGCGCTACACGGCCAACCCTTTAGTCTTCTGCGGAACTGTAGGCATCATGCCCAAGCAGATGTCACAACAGGGCAAGCAAAAGCCGGGTGATAAAGTCGTGCTGGCGGGTGGGCGCACCGGACGCGACGGTATACACGGCGTCACCTTCGCCTCGGAACAGTTAACCCGGGATTCGACCGAGCTTTCCTTCACCTCGGTGCAGATAGGCAACGCCATCGTGGAAAAGAAGGTACTCGACGGCCTGCTCAAGGCACGCGACAAAAAGCTCTTCTCGCGCATCACCGATTGCGGCGGCGGGGGTCTTTCCTCCGCCGTGGGTGAGATGGGCGAGGAGACGGGCGTCAAGGTCTACCTAGATAAAGTGCCCCTGAAGTATGCCGGGCTGTCGTACTCGGAGATATGGATATCCGAGTCGCAGGAGCGCATGCTGCTGGCCGTACCTCCGGGGAGTGTGGAGGAGCTGCTAGAGATATTCGCCGCGGAGGGAGCCGAGGCTACTGTTATCGGAGAGTTTACCGACGACAGAAAATTAACCCTGTATTATAAAGAGCACACCGTCTGCGACCTTCAAATGGAGTTCCTGCATGGAGGAAGACCGCAGCTATCTCTAGCCGCATCATGGCAAAAACCCGTCCACCCCGAACCGGACATAGCGCCCGCGGGCGATTATAACGACACACTCCTCAAGATACTGGGTGCCTGGAACGTGTGCAGCAAAGAATGGGTCATCCGCCAGTACGACCACGAGGTGCAGGGCGCGAGCGTGCTCAAGCCTCTCGTCGGCGAGTCTGAGGACGGCCCGGGAGATGCCGCCATTATCAAGCCCGTTCCGACTTCCAGACGCGGACTCATTATATCGAACGGCATCAACACGCGCTACGGCGACGTCAATCCCTACTGGATGGCCGCCTCCGCCATAGACGAGGCTCTGCGCCAGGTGATCGCCGTGGGCGGCAGCCTGAAGCAGGCGGCCCTGCTGGACAACTTCTGCTGGGGCAGCGTCAGGGATAAACAGAGCCTGGGGGCACTGGTAAAGGCGTCCCAGGCCTGTTATGACATGTCACTGGCATACGGCACGCCTTTTATTTCCGGCAAGGATAGTCTGAACAACGAGTTCGAGCACGAGGGCAAGCGTATCTCTATTCCCCATACGCTGCTCATCTCGGCCATGGCCGTCATGGAGGACGCCAGCAAAGCCGTGTCCATGGACTTAAAAAAGGCCGGTAACCTGATTTATATCATCGGAGCCACCTTCGACGAGCTGGGCGGCTCGGAGTATTTCGCCAGACTGGGATACATAGGCAATAACTCTCCTGTGGTCAACGCCGCGACCGCGCGCAAGCTGATGGACAGCCTGAGTGCCACCACATCCCGCAGCCTGGTGCGCGCCTGCCACGACCTGTCGGAAGGAGGGCTGGGAGTGGCACTGGCCGAGATGGCCTTCGCCGGAAATCTGGGAGCGGACGTCGCTCTCGATAAAGTCCCCGCGGGTGAGGAGATAGAGCGCGACGACGTGCTGCTCTTCTCCGAGTCCAACAGCCGCTTCCTGGCCGAAGTCGAGCCGGGCAACCAGGAGAAGTTCGAGAACGCCCTGCGTGGCAACGCTTTCGCCGTCATAGGCAAGGTGACAAATGGCGATACTCTCAAAATCAAGGGACTTAAGGGTAAACTGGTCATATCGCTGCCCCTCAAAACACTCAAAGATGCCTGGCAGAAGCCTTTACGCTGGTAACGATGTGCAAATCACACTCGGTCGGATATAAACTGAATGCAAGAGGGAATAATGAGGTTAAACCTTGTCGTCCTCTTTCTTCAGGGGAAGATCCTGCAAGAGGGGGGACGCCTATGGCGCCACACCCTCTTAAACAATTTCCCCTTCCCGGTGGGAAGGGGATTAAGGGGATGGGGAACTAAAACCCCAAAGAACCTGAACATATGAGTACCGTAAACGTTCTGATATTGCGTGCACCCGGCACCAACCGCGAGGAGGAAACGGCGGTGGCCTTCCAGCAGGCAGGAGCCTTGACACAGTTTGCCACCATCAACCAGGTGGCAAAAGCTTCCTTCCGCTTCGCCGATTACCAGATTGTCGTCTTCCCCGGCGGCTTCGCCTACGGCGACGACCTTGGCGCGGGCAAGGTGCTGGCGAGCGAGCTCAACCTGAAGCTGCGAGCGGAGATAGAACCTTTCATCGAGCGCGGCGGGCTGGTACTGGGCGTGTGCAACGGCTTCCAGACGCTGGTCAAGGCAGGCATATTGCCGGGGCCGATGTCGAAAGGACAGACAGTCACTCTAACCAATAACGACTCCGGGCGTTTCGAGTGCCGCTGGGTTTATCTTAGCGCCAACCCCAAAAGCAAATGCGTCTTCACGCGCGGCATTGAGCTCATCTACGTGCCGGTGGCTCACGGCGAGGGTAAGCTAGTAGCCTCCCCCGAGGTAGTCGAGAGCCTGGACGTAGCGCTCTACTATACGAATGCGGAGGGGAGAAAGCATGCCGGCTATCCCCACAACCCCAACGGCTCGCTCCGGGACATCGCTGGGATTACAGACGCCACCGGGCGCATTTTCGGCCTCATGCCGCACCCCGAGGACCATATACGAGCGAGCCAGCACCCCCGCTGGACGCGCGGAGAGGCTTCGGAAGGCAGCCTGGGTTCAGCCATCTATAAGAACGCTGTTGAGTGGGTAAAGAGCCTGTAACATCGTGCACAAAAGCCGAAGCCGCCTTCTGGACGTTCCTTATCATCATGCTGCTGGTACTCGTGTTTGTTCTCATGCTGACATTCATGTTGTATCTGGTGCTGAGGTATCCGCCAATACCGGCGTCATGGCTCTGGCCCGCGGTCTGGACAGGCATGGGACTGATGATAGTGCTTCTCTTAGCGCTCTACTTATGGTGGGGCAGCGTGCTGAAAGACAGGGAGGAACTCGGCGACTTTCTAAAGTACTAGACAGCCACGATCCTTATCTTTTAATTAAACATCCAAAACGGACAGGGAAATCCAACAGTCGCTCATTCTCTCCGTCATGCTTGACAAACCACGCCCCCGCCACTTAACCTATACAAAGGGAGTTGAGTTATGCCGGAACAGAACCATCCATACAAATATGAGATAGAGGAACTAGCCAACCGCAACTCGTGGTACATGTTCCGCATCATCGGCGAGTTCGCGGAAGGTTTCGATGCCCTCGCCAACGTGGAGCCGGCGGTCACCATCTACGGCTCGGCCAGGAAACTCAAACCCGACCACCCTCTTTATGTCAAGACGGAGGAGATCGCCTTCCGTCTGGCCAAACAGGGATTCTCCATCATCACGGGCGGCGGCCCCGGCGCCATGGAGGCAGCCAATAAAGGCGCACTCCGGGGTGAGGCCCGCTCCGTCGGCCTCAACATCAAGCTCCCCCTGGAGCAGAAGCCCAATGATTTCTCCACCACGACGCTGACCTTCAGATACTTCTTCGTGCGCAAGGTCATGCTGGTTAAGTACGCCAGTGCCTTTATCTTCGTGCCCGGCGGTCTGGGCACGCTGGATGAGCTGACCGAGGTGCTCACCCTCATGCAGACACACAAAATTAAACCCTTCCCCGTCATACTGGTGGACAGCGACTACTGGAAGGGGATGCTGGACTGGATGAGGAACACCGTCCTGGCGCAGGGATTCATCTCGGAAGAAGACCTCAAGTTGCTGCGCGTCTGCGATACGGTGGACGAGGTGGTGAATGCCGTGCGCATGTGGCAGCACAAGCACGAGTTGGGCGGCAAGAAAGCCATAGGCCGATGAACGATACGTTCCCTATTGATAAACAGACCGTCCAAAACAGTCGCAGCCAGAGACTGTTACTGGGGGCACTCTTTTCACTCTCGGTAGCGGACGGGGTGGTCACGCGCTTCATCATCACCGAAGGGCTGGGCATGGAAAGCAACTTTTGGCTAACCAAGCTGGCTTTCAGTGACGCACTAATCGCCGTCAAGATAGCGGCAACTCTGCTGGTGGTTTACCTCTTGTGGCAGATGCATTACCGCAAGCCCAAGTTGGTCATGGGCTTTACCATCGCCATGGTGTGCTGGTACACGCTGATAGTGTTCTGGAATATATTCATCGTTGTCATGGGTTCGAGATAGGCTGCTCCAGGCAGGTTAAAAACTCCTTTCAAGACGCCAATGCGAAACGGACGCCCCCGGCGTATCCGCTCTTGAAGACGCTGCCCTGGCATGTTATACTGGTGTGTTAAAAACAAGCTTCTAACGGGATAAGGGAGGGTTTTTCTTTGGCTGATACCGCAACCATAAAAGAACTATTAGAGGCCGGCGCTCACTTCGGTCACCAGACCAGCAGGTGGCATCCACGCATGAAAAAATATATCTTCACCAAGCGTAACGGCATTCACATCATCGACCTGGAACAGACTGCTGTCATGCTCGCCAAGGCCAGCGATTTCATCAAGGACATCGTGGGCGATGGCGGCAAGATACTCTTCGTCGGCACCAAGAAGCAAGCCCAGGCCATCGTCCAGGAAGAGGCCAAGCGCGCCGGCATGTTCTACGTCAACCAGCGCTGGATAGGCGGCACACTCACCAATTTTGCCGCCATTCAGAGCCGCATCGATTACCTGGTGAGGCTGGAAGACCAGCAGGCCAAGGGTGAGCTGGCCCGCCTGCCCAAGAAAGAAGCCCAGAAGCTCACTGAGGAAATCGAGCAGATGAACGCCCAACTGGGCGGCATCAAGGAAATGACCGCTCTGCCCGACGCTCTCTTTATCGTTGACCCGTCCAAGGAACGCATCGCCATCGCCGAGGCCCAGAGAGTGGGCATTCCGATAATTGCCATGGTGGACACCAACTGCAACCCGGATGAGATCGACGCCCCCATCCCCTCCAACGACGATGCCATACGCGCCATCAAGCTGGTGACCGGCAAGATCGCCAGCGCCATACTGGAAGCCAAGGGCGGCATGGCCGTGGCCGTGGAAAAGGGCGATGTACCCAACCCGGCCGAAGCCGCGCCGGCTCTCCCGCCCGTCATCGCCCAATAACCGAGGAGATACCATTGGAAATTTCGACCACCAACATCAAAGAACTCAGAGAAAAGTGTGGCGCCGGAATCATGGACTGCCGCAGCGCCCTGATAGAATCGCAGGGCGACCTGAACAAGGCGGCTGAACTGCTTAAAGAGCGCGGCTGCGCCAAGGCTGCCAAGAAAGCCGACCGCGTCACTGCTCACGGGCTGGTGGAAACCTATGTTCACACCGGAGGCCGCGTGGCGGCCATGGTGGAGCTCAACTGCGAGACCGATTTCGTAGCCCGCACAGAAGAGTTCAAGCGTCTGGCGCACGACATCGCCATGCAGGTGGCTGCCATGAACCCGACCTTCGTGCTGGCCGAACAGGTGCCCCCCGGCACCGAGGTCCCCGAAGGCGAGGTCATCTGCCTGCTGGACCAGGCTTTCATCAAAGACCCTTCCAAGACCATCAAGGACCTGATAGTGGAGGTTATTGCCCGCGTGGGAGAGAACATCCGCGTCAGCCGATTTGCGCGTTTTGAAGTAGGCGTTTACCCCGAGTAACGCGAAGGACTGAGCTTAATATGGCCCAGGCCAAATACAAACGGGTCCTGCTGAAACTCAGCGGCGAGGCCTTCAAGAGCGGCCAGGCCGATACTGACATTGACGCCGCCACCGTTTTAGACGTTGCCCACCACATCAAACAGGCTCGCCAGATGGACGTCCAGGTGGCCATTGTGGTAGGGGCAGGCAATATCTGGCGCGGGGCCGCCGCCGAGAAGGCCGGCTTCGACCGCGTCACCGCAGACTATGCCGGCATGCTGGCCACTGCCATCAACGCTTTGGCCCTGCAGGACACCCTCGAAAGAATAGGCGTGCAAACACGCGTGCAGTCGGCTCTCACCATCCAGCAGGTGGCCGAGCCCTACATCCGGCGCCGCGCCATCCGCCACATGGAAAAGGGCCGCGTGGTCATCCTGGCCGGCGGCACGGGCAACCCCTACATGACCACCGACACCGCCGCGGCATTGCGTTCCATCGAGCTGGGGGCCGAAGTGCTGCTGATGACCAAGAACTACGTGGATGGCGTTTACGACGCCGACCCGCGCAAGGACCCCAAGGCCAGGAAATTCGACCACCTCACCTACCTGCAGGCGCTCAACCTGCGTCTTAAGGTTATGGATACGACGGCACTTTCGCTGTGCATGGACAACAGGCTCCCCATCATCGTTTTCAACCTTCAGGCGGAACGCAGCGTCGAGCGCGCCATCAGCGGCGAGCACATCGGCACGCTGATAGATAGCGAGGAGAGAAAATGATAGAACCCACTTTGCTCAAAGCCGAAGAGAAGATGAAGACCTCGGTGGACGTCCTCAAGCACGAGCTGGCTGCCTTGCGCACCGGGCGCGCCAGCCCGGCACTGGTGGAGCACGTCAGAGTGGACTACAACGGTGTGCCCACCCCGCTCAACCACATCAGCAGCGTCTCGGTCTCGGGCACCAACCTGCTCATCATCCAGCCGTGGGACCCCAATATCATCACCGCCATAGAAAAAGCCATCCTGAAATCCAACCTGGGGCTGACACCCACCAGCGACGGCCATGTCATCCGCCTGGCCATTCCTCCCCTGTCGGAGGAGCGCCGCCAGGAACTGACTAAACTGGTTAAAAAGATGGTCGAGGAGCAGAAGATAGTCGTGCGCAATATTCGCCGCGACGCCCTCGAAGACCTCAAAAAACAGGAGAAGAACAAGGAGATGTCACAGGATGACC
The DNA here is from genome assembly GCA_049520695.1 of Dehalococcoidales bacterium. Taxonomy (GTDB): domain Bacteria; phylum Chloroflexota; class Dehalococcoidia; order Dehalococcoidales; family UBA1222; genus SURF-27. The sequence continues at coordinate 14,528 of JBEKPN010000004.1, forward strand.
TCAAGCGCGGCGAGACCAAGCTGCAAAAGCTCACCGACACCTTCATCGGCATGATAGACGATGTGGGAGCCACCAAAGAGGCCGAACTCAAGCAGGTTTAGAGACAATTACCGTCAGAAACTACTTAACAAGTGGTACTATTACTGGGGCAGGCCAAATGAAAAAAGTACTTGTTAGCCTGGTGATCATTGCTCTGGTAATGGCCCTCATGGGCACCGGTGTGTACGCCCTGTTTAGCGACACCGAGACCAGCACCGGAAACAGCTTCACGGCTGGCACCTTTAACCTGGTAGATGTCATCAGCGGTACGGCAACAAGCGGTAACATTACCGTCAACGAAGCTGCTGATGGCTTTAACGACAATGTGGTGTTTACCTTGGTTAAACCCGGGGATGCGGGTACCATCACCTGGACGCTAACCAATGCTGGTGATATAGCTGGGACCCTGACCATTGTTGCAACTACATCCTTTAGTCAGGGCGTGGACACGGAACCCGAGTTAGCCCTTCCGGCAGCGGGTCTGGATAGCAAAATTGATGTTGTGTTAACTCGCGGAGGCACCACAGTTTACATCGGTCCTATGTCCGGCCTGGCGGCAGCATTCAGCGGGGAAAGCAATGTCATGGCGGGAGCCAGCTCACTGGTCTATGTACTTAGCTGGAGCATCGCTGGTACAGTTGGCAATGAAATCCAGGGCGACACCGCTACCCTCAATGTCACCTTTAATCTAAATCAGTAAGTTATGGAATGCGGGGTATGGCGGGGCACAGAGCCCCGCCGCACCCTAATGCAAACGCTCACATATCAAATAATAGATAACGACAACTTGACCCAATGCGGGCTACGATGAAGATACTCGGTTACCTGAGCTTGTGCCTGATTGTTCTGCTTCTGGCCGTGGCCTCGTTTATTCTCCTGGCGCCGCGTTTCGGCTGGAGGGTGGACGCCGTCCTTTCAGGCAGCATGGAGCCGGAACTCGGCGTAGGCTCCATAGCGGTCACCCGCCCGGCGACGGCACAAGAGATACAGCCCGGGGACATCATCTCGTTCTATTCACCGCTGAATGGCGAGCTCACCAGCCACCGTGTCATTGCCAAAGAGGGGGAATCATTTTACTTTTTCAGGACTAAGGTGGACGCCAACCAGACTGCGGACCCATTCATCGTGCAAGCCACAAATCTGGTAGGCAAGGTATCTTTCCACGTCCCCTGTTTGGGCTACGTCACACAGTTTGTTAAGACCCGCTGGGGCATGCTGCTGACCCTGTTTATACCCGGGTTTATTATCA
>JBEKPN010000005.1:0-15064 GCA_049520695.1 Dehalococcoidales bacterium
TACCCGAAGCCGTCGAACCCGATGATGGATACGTGCACGGCACATCCGTCCAGGATCCACTCGCGGTCGGAATAGGCCAGGAAAATATCGCCTGTTTCCTTGATTTTTACCAGCACCTGCCGGTTAGCCCCACCTCTGATACCTTGCGTTGCCAGCAAACCCGCACGCTTGACCTTTCCCGACGCTACCATCGCCCTTGCTTTCTCGAACCAGTAACACACCAGGTCGGATTGCGCTTCCACTCGGCCTTCATAAACGTTGAACAGTCTGTCGACATATCCGTCGCCGAGGCGCGTGCGCAGCAGCTTGCCACCTAAAAATGGCGGGTTTCCCACAATTATGTCTGCATCCAACCAGATGGGCTCTTTCGGGTTATTCGGGTCTGCCGTATCCAAAATAGCGTCCATTCGCCTGATGTTATCCAGCGACTGCAAGATGGGGTCTTCGTCTTCCAGGTCTATGGCATTCCTGTACTTCCATTGCAGGTAGCCGATCCATACGACCGCTGAGGCCAGCTGGTGGGCGTATTCGTTTATCTCCATGCCGAACAGTTGCCGAGGGTGCACCTTCTGGGACATTCCGGTCATGCCGTGCATGGAGGCGTAAGCCAGCACCTCTTTTTCCAACTCTTTGAGCAAAGAGAGGCTGATATACAAAAAGTTGCCCGAGCCGCAAGCCGGGTCGAGCACCCGTATGGCACTTAACTTCTTGTGGAATGCCTTAATCGTATCCGCCAACACCAACTTCGTTTTTGCTTTTTCGTCTTCACTTAACGCAGCCCATGAGAGGGGTGGCTCTAAATCTGTCTTGATCTGCTCCCACTCGCGGCGTAACGGCGTCATAAGTACAGGCCCGACAATTGCCTCGATATCTGTTTTAGAGGTATAGTGCGCCCCCAATTCGGCGCGCGTATCGGGGTCAAGGATGCGCTCAAAAAGCGTGCCGAAAATGGACGGTTCGATGTCCGACCAGTCGAGGGCTTCCAGCCGTTCCAGAATCTCGATGTGGTCGGTAATCATTTCGGGAACATAAGGATTGTCGAACAGCCCGCCGTTGAAATGCGGCACGCGCTGCATCAGGAACTCGCCCCCGCTCTGCATGGCAGCAAAGAGCTCCCCCATGTATTTCTGGAACGATGCGGGCTTGCTCTTGTTCAGGTGGATGACATCGGTAAAAGCCGCCTTAGGTAGTAGCCCGACGTCACTGGCAAAGAAGCAGAAGACCATGCGCATTATGAAATGTGCGATTTCGTGGTCGCTTATTTTGGTCAGCTTTTTATGCTGACGCATGTCCTCGGCCAGCACCCCCAGCAGTTTGGCCGCCTCTTCGGTCAGCTTTGCCGTGGTCTTGCCCGGGTTCAGGCGCCACGGGTCTTCGAAAAGCGCCCGCAGCAACGCAACCGCGGTATAACCCGAGCCGGAAACAGGGACTTCAGAGGCGATATCGGCATTTTTAAACCGGTAAACCCGCGTTACGCTGTCGGTAAAGTTGGTATGTATTTCGTAATTCTCAAAGTCGCAGACCACCAGCAGTGGCGGGTTTTCGAGTGGTTCGCGGTAAAGTTGAAGCTGAGCGTAGGCCTTGGTCAAGTCTTTATGCCGCCCCTTGTACTCCCAGGCGAAATGTCCTTTATACCATACATCGGCAAACCCGCGTCCGCCTGCTTCTTTTTCTAGCCCCTTTTCAAAAACGAAAAAGTCGCCGCGAGGGTCTTTTTCGGCGGGTGTAGGCACTCCAAGCAAACGGCACAAGCCAATGAAATGCTCTTGGGCCGCCTGCTTCTCTCCCAGCCGTGAGTGTGTCCACGTAGCCACAAATTCATGAACTTGCATTGACGTACTGTCCCTTAACACAGAAGCATCTGGACACGAGTATATTCGTGAGTATTAACAACTGTCAACGGTGTGATTGTCCTTCGCGACAATCACCCCTTGCTATCTACCAGAACATAGGCAAGCCTATCACCCCTCTATAAAGTTCAGCCGCGTGTAGCCCTCTCTGTCCTTCACCTTCTCGTAAATCAGCCTGGCGCAGGCGATGTCCTCGATAGCGAGGCCGGTAGAGTCGAAAACAGTTATCTCCTTGTCGCTCGTGCGCCCAGTCTTCAACCCGCCTACCAGGTCGCTCAGCGAGCCGCGGATGCGGTTCGGGTTGAGCAGCCCCCTGTCGAGCGGCACGTTTATCTCGCCGGAGGTGCTGGCCTGGCGCATATCGTCCACGAAGATGACGGCTTCATTTAATATTTCAGGGTCGAGTTCCTCTTTGCCGTGGGCGTCGGCGCCAACGGCGTTGATATGCACGCCGGGCTTTACCCACTCCTTCTTCACCACCGGCTGATGCGCCGGTGTGACCGTGCACACGATGTCAGAAGCCAGGACGTCAGGCAGAGTGTGCGCCTCGATGCGGTACTGCGGGAAAGCGCGCATGAGCCTGGCGGTGGCAGCCTCGGATATATCGTAAACCTTGATAAGTTGGAGGTCGTAGATGGCCGCGTGTGCCATGAGCTGGGTGTATGCCTGCCGCCCTGCTCCCACCAGTCCCAGTGTGCAGGAGTTCTTGCGCGCCAGGTATTTGGAGGCCACCGCCGAGGCCGCGCCGGTGCGGTAAGCGGTGATGTCCGTGCCGTCCATGATGGCCAGCGGATAGCCCGTTGCGGGGTCGTTGTAGATGATGACGGCCATGACGGTAGGCAGATTCCGCGAAGGGTTGCCGGGGTGGACGTTCACCCATTTCAGGCCGGCGGCGCCCGGCAGCGAAGCGGGCATGGCGCGGAAGTCGCCTTTATCCACGGTCAAGTATGACTTGGGCGGCATCTGGGACTTGCCCAGCGCCCACTGCAGAAAGGCATCCTCAACAGCCGGTATGATTTCTTTCATGTCGAGGAGCGGCAGGACCTCGTTTTTACCCAGGAACAGGGTTGGCATTTGGCTGCACACCTCCTCCCCAGTTTTTTCGGGTTCTATTTTGACTCTATGCCGAGGGTTATCGAATGTCAAGAAACCGCGGAAGTTGCTTGCGCTCCTTCTTTCTCTTACAATGGCTGCAAAAATATAGGAGAAAGACGATGACCTGGTCTGACCTCGGATTCATTCTCGGCTCTTATCTGCTGGGCTCCATCCCCCAGTTGTACCTGCTCGGCCTGTTGAAGGGCAAGCGCCTCAGCGGCGACCTGCATCACGAACTATGGCGGCAATGCGGACGATCTTTCGGCGTAATCGGTTTCCTGTCGGAGATGGTCAAGGGCGCCCTGCCTGTACTGATAGGGAGGGCTCTCCATCTGGATATCGCCGTCATAGCCGTCGCCGGCGTGGCCGGCGTGTGCGGGCAGATGTGGCCACTGTTTTATCACTTCGACGGCGAGAAAGGCAATAGTGTGGGGGCGGCCATGGCGCTGGCTCTGACCCCACTGCCATTACTGATTGCCCTCATTCCGATGCTTGGCGGCTTTTTGATACGCACCATACCCCGTTTTATGCAACGCGGGCAATCGGTCAATGAAAAGTTCAAGCTCGGCGGGCCGCCCAGCAACAGTTTCCCGCTCGGCATGGCCGTGGGTTTCGCCGTGCTGCCGCTGGCCGCCTGGGCGCTCGGCTGGAGCGCCTCGGTTGTCCTGAGCTATACGGCGCTATTCGTGCTCATTATGATCAGGCGCGCCACCGCCGGACTGAGCGCGGACATTAAGAAGCGCAAAAACCTTTTTTCCGTAATATTCAATCGGCTGTTGTACGACAGAGCGGACTTCTAGTTTTAGCGGCTGCTGCTCCAGTGTCTGGGCTGTGTATGTCTCGTATTTATTCCGGGAAAGGCACCCCCTGGAAGGAGTCGCTCCGGCCGACCTCCAGGACGACATATTTGCCAGCATCGTTGGTCTGGTACACGCCGGGGGCGGTGATAGACTTCAGAATGCCCACCAGTTTCTGCATCTGCAGGGAGATGTCTTCCTTCTCCTGCTTGTATGCGCTGGAGAAGAGGAAAATGCCGTTGACGCAGCGGGACTTGGCACACAGGTCCACCAGATTTTGATATTCCACGTTGGTTTTGAATCCCACGATAAACTTCCAGATACCGGTGCGCAGCTGGTCAACCGCTGCCAGGCTCTGAGTGGCATCGCCCATGTTATCCATGCTCACTGTTCCTTTCACTTGTATGACGCAGCGCACTGACTCCGGACTGACAACCACGATATCGCCCGAGCTGAAGAGCGGGCCGTATTCCACGGCGTTGTAAACGATGATGTCGCATTCCTTGCTGGCGCGGCCGTCGGACGCCAGCACCACGCCCCTCCCCACCGCAAAAGAGGCGGAAACCGCTTCTCTCACCGCATCGCGCACGATGGCCTCGTAGTAATCGCCTATGATGCGAGGGTCCTTCAGCAGCGAGTTGATAACGTCGCGCTGCACCATCACTTTTTCCTGCACCTTACGGTAATACTGCTCCATGCTCATTTCAGGGCCTCCTGTGTTTAGAACGCTTTTCCGCCTCGATCTGCTCGAGTCTGCGGTCATCCAGCCCGAAGTGGTGCGCGATCTCGTGCAATACCACCTGGCGCACCTCACGTTCGATTTCGGTATCGGAAACAAATGCGGATTCTATGGTATTCTGAAATATGGTGATCTTGTCCGGAACCACCATGTTATAGCCGCTGCCGCGCCCGGTTAGCGGCACACCCTCATAGAGACCGAGGAGCGTTCCACCTCTTGAAGCCTGGCGGTTCTGTGCCCGGCTCGGAAAATCTTCCACCACAACATCTACGTTTTCCAGCAAGTTACGAAATTGTTCAGGCAGACCGGCTACCGCCGCGGCCACCAGCTCTTCAAAGCGCTTCCTATCCATCTTTCCGCTATTATAGAACAAAGCTTGTGACAATATAAACCATATTTAATAATATACAGCATTGACAAAGCGATATCGCTTTGGGCCATTCTGAACAGCCGGAGATTGTCGCTTTTGTTGCGTTGGTATGTGACTGCCCTTTGGCTTTAATCAGTGCAGGCACAGTTGGGACATCAGACACGAGGGTTGCGTCTTATTCCTAGGGCTCAGACGGTCGGGTTTTATAGCTCCTGAGTGGTGAACCATCAGAAAGATTAGCGCCATTCTAAAAGCGCTTTTCAAAGGTGAGGCGGTGGTCGCCGGGGGCATAAAAATCGCGGATACGAGAGACCCTTTTATATCCCTTTTTGAGATAGAAACGGCGCGTGTTCAAGTAATTGGGTTGGCTCGATGTCTCTATCAGGGCCAGCCTGCCGCCAGCCTTTTGAATCTCGTCTTCAGCGCTTTTAAGCAGCGCCGCGCCTATACCTATCCCGCGTTTATCCAGGGCGACGGCCATCCAGTAAATGTCCCAGGTGGTCAGTGTTAGAGGAGTCAGACCAAAACAGACATAGCCCACTATGCGGGATGATATTTCAGCGACCAAAATCTGGAAATCCCTCCCCGGGCTATCCAGATATGTATCTATAACTTCGTCGGCTACGAGTATCTCAGCCGGTATGAACTCAGGAGTGGCCTTGAGCAACGCCATAAGCTGAGGCTTATCCCGGGCCGTCATCTCGCGGAGAGTATATTCCATGCTATTCCTTGTCAAAAGCGAGCTCGATGATTCTTTCCACGATTTTGGGGTAGGGTACTCCGGAACCCTCCTCTGACCAAGATGGAATTGCGATATCCGGGTTCGGGTTTACCTCAAGCACATTGGCGCAGCCATGTGCATCTAGGCGCAAATCTACACGCGCATAGCCGCGGCAGCCCAGCAGCTTGTAAGTGGCGATGGACATCCCGGCAAGATGCGCCCTGAGATCCTCATCCACTTTGGCTGGGCAGACCGGGGTAGTACGATCGTAGTAGACATCACTGGTTAGCCACTTTGCTCCGAAGGTGAAAATGCGCGGGAGTTCAGGCGGCAGGGAAAAGACTATTTCCGATATAAAAAAGACAGTGGGTTTTCTATTTCCTATGATGGTAACGCTGAGTTGTCGCCCGTCGAGGAATTCCTCCACCAACGCACGTCCTCCATAATCGGTACATATCTTCGCAACCTGCTGTGCCAGAGATAGCGAGTTGTGAACCACGCTATCTTGATTCACACCGTGGCTGGCATCCTCTGCCACCGGCTTGACGATGCAGGGATACGAGAGCGTAAAGCTGTTGACGCTTTCAGGGCGTAAAACCTGGTATCTAGGTGTGGCCAAGCCGGCAGCGATAAGCAACTCTTTTGTCTTGGCCTTATCCAAGGCCAGAGCCAGCGTGGGCGCTGCAGACCCGGTGAAGGGCTTGCCCAGCACTGCCATCATACCAGCTACCATGGCTTCTGTCTCAGGCTGACCAGCGAAACCTTCGAAAAGGTTGAAAAAGATGTCAACCTCTAAACTTGAGAGTATGGCTCTTACTTCATCTATGGGCGGCACCAAAGGCACCTTGGTTACGCTGTGCCCCATCCCGACGAGTGCATCGTTGACGGCTTTAACTGCATCAAGCACATCAGCAACAGCAGCAGCCTCGCCCATCTGGCTGTAGCGGTCGGGTATCGGATCGTTATAAACCAGAGCAACCCTAAGAGCCAAGCCCACACCTCTCTATGGCCGAGTCGACTACAGCGCCTATCAAGGAGTTATAGCTCCATCCCATGGCCTCTCCCATGATGATGTAGTCCCCGCTCTTGGGGTTGAGACCGGGCAGGGGATTGACCTCCAGAAAATAGGGTGTGCCGTCAGCGGATATGCGGAAATCCATGCGCGCCAGGTCGCGTATCCCCAGCGCCTTGAACGCCTTGAGGCAGGAGTTCTGTATCTTATTCAACACAGATTCATCCAGTTTGGCCGGGCACTCGTACTGTACCAACTGTTGCCAGTTGCGCTTGACCTCGAGTGAATAGACGAAATCCGGGCTTTTCTGTCTGGGCACGACGTGCATGATGCCGGTGAAACGTGGGGGATTATTGCCCAAAAGACCCACGGTGACCTCTTCCCCTGGGATGAATTCCTCCACCATCATGGGCTGCGTATAGAGCGCCATCTGCTGTTTGATGAGTTCCTTGAGCTGGCGGGCGCTACCCACGCGCGAGGCGCCACGTATGCCCTTGCTCGAACCTTCATGCGCCGGCTTGGCAAAAGCCGGAAAGGGAAATTCCTTCCAGTTGACGCTCTCCAGCTCGTTGACGTCGTTAATGACGCACCATTTGGGCGTAGCCACGCCGCAAGCCGCCACCATCTGTTTGGTGAGCGGTTTTTCGAGGCAGACGGACAGGGTCAGCGGGTCGGAACCTGAGTAGGGGATGCCCAACATCTCCAGCACGGAAGGGACCTGCGCCTCACGGCTGCGGTAGTTACCCAGCCCTTCGGATATGTTGAATACCATGTCGGGTCGGATATGCAGTATGTTCTTTATAAAAGCGGGACCGCCGCCTAGCTTGAAGACAATATGTCCATGAGAACCGATGGCGGCGGCCAATGCTTCTACCGTTTCAGGAGAATCGTACTCTTCAAAGGCATCTTCAGGCAGTCCCTCTGCCTTTAATGACTGCTCTTTTATATCATAGCTTAGGCCTATTTTCATCCAAAGTCCTGGTTCGCCCGGCTAGGCGGAGATGGCGCTGTCACATACCAGTTCGCTGTGTCTGGAAAGCGCTTTTACACTGCCCGGATTCTGATAGTGGATGATTCTGCCCTGGTAATTGCGCACGGTCAACTCCTCCGCAGTGCGCTCCAGCACGTAGTCGGGCTGCATGGGTATCTTGCCCCCGCCGTTAGGCAGGTCTATAACAAATGTCGGAACGGCCAGGCCGGAGGTGAAGCCGCGCATGCCCTGGATGATGCCCACACCCGTCTCCACAGGCGTCCAGAAATGCTCGGTACCCTGCACGTTGTCGCACTGGAACAAGTAGTACGGGCGCACCTTTATCTTAAGTAAGCCCTGGCATAGCTTGATCTGAGTCTCGACGGAGTCGTTAACGCCGTTGAGCAGTACCGACTGGTTGTTTACAGGAACACCGGCGCGTAATAGCCGGTCGCAAGCGCTGGCGGCTTCGGGTGTCAACTCGCGCGGGTGGTTGAAGTGCGTGTTGAGCCAGATAGGACCATACTTGGAAAGCATATTGCACAGCTTGTCGTCGATACGCTGCGGCAACACCACCGGTACGCGTGTGCCGATGCGGATTATCTCGACATGGTCGATGCGACGGATGCCGGCCAAAACCTCTTCGAGGCGTAGTGTCGACAGCGTCAGGGGATCGCCGCCTGATATGATGACGTCGCGGACTTCCTTATGGCTGCGGATGTATTCTAGCATGGCTTCGGTCTCGGCGGGCGTGCGCACCCAGCCGCCATGGCGCCATTCGCGCTTGCGCGTGCAGTGACGGCATAACATGGGGCAGATATCGGTCAGCACCATGAGAACGCGGTCGGGGTAGCGGTGCACCAGCCCCGGGACCACCGAATGTTCGCCCTCGGCCAGGGGATCTTCCATGCCGATGGACGCAATGGAAAGTTCTTCGGGGGCGGGCAGAGACTGCCGACGGATGGGATCTGCGGGATCATCCGGATTCATGAGGGACATGTAGTAGGGAGTGATGGCAAGGGGGTATTTAATGCTCACCAGCCTTAGCCGTGAGCGTTCCTGCGGGGTAAAATGAACGTACTTGGACAGGTCTTCAACAGTGGTGATACGGTTGCGGAATTGCCACCGCCAGTCGTTCCAGTGTTCCGAGGGTGTGTTACAAAAAAGACGGCGGAATGCCGTCGCTGTTCTACCGGGAGGTTCTTCTTCCTCTAGCTGGACTGCGGTGGCGGTAATACTGGGAGGCTCTTCTTTAACTTCCTTGGTTAGCGTCGCCTGGGCTTTCATGTATTAATTTCTCCTTCTTGATTGCTTATTTTTTCAATGCTCTGAATTCATGCAATACTTTTCATGAATCCAGACCATATTATGATTAAATTTATAGCATTGCCATACATATATGTCAAGGGATTCCACGCACGTAGTTGGAATTATTGGAATATTTTTAGAAATATTTTTTATGGCGGGGTTTTTTGCGCTATGTATTTCAGCCGGAAAAGGCTACCGGGGACATCGGAAACGATAGCCGTCAGGCCGAATCACTTAATGTATAGAGACAAGCTTGGACACCAAGAGTATTCATGACTCATATTATGCACCAATTATACCTGTACAGCTGCCACCACCAATAAACGGTCATTACCTGAGTCTAGGCCACATGCGTTAAGCCGTTAGCACGCCAGAAAGTGTCCCATAATTGCGCGAGATAGGAGACACGTATTTTTGGAATTAGGGACTGAGGCAGCGTTACAGTAGTAAATAGGGCTATTGGCAGCGATCAATTGTAAAGGCCATCAGGTCAGAGATTTCCGAAAAATCTGCTTCAACTGCGATCTGGAAATACCAAATGCCTTCTGCCCGCCCGTGTCCTAGCTATCTCCGCCAGGAAAACAATGTGGGTTCGCGCCACGCGTGGCTCAAAGAAGAAACCTTAGCCGGGTTCAATCGCCAAAGTATCGCAGGCTATCTCTAACCCTCTTGACGAAAGGGAAGTACTATTACCTGGGGTAGTCCGGTGGCTATCGTCATGCCCTTGACGTTCCGGAAACCGTTAAAGGCTTTACAAATCGAAGGGGGTTGATGGGCGTTCAGCGAGCGCCCATCAACCCCAGCTAAAGCATAAAGCGTAGTGATAAGCAGTGTCCTATTGTATTTTGGTGGACAAAAAGACCTGCAAACCCATCTGGCTGATTTGATCCTGCACTTCCTCAATGCCATCGATATGACGATCTTCGTCATTAAGAATATTTTGAAGAAGATCTCTTGTAGCGTAATCTTTGAGTTCTCCGCACAAAACAATGGCGGAGTTGTAAGACTTGATTGCGCCATCTTCGGCGGTATGGTCATTGGTGAACATTTGGGGAACTTCCGCACCCACATATATCTTCCTGAGATCGCTGACGACCGGAACCCCCTTTAAAAAGAGGATGCGTCCAATGAGCTTTTCTGCGTGCTTCATTTCATCAACAGCTCGTTTTTGGATTATTCCACCCAGTTTTTCATAGCCCCAACTCTCGCACATCTCGGCATGAACCATATATTGGTTCACTGCCGTCAGCTCGTCAGCAAGTGAAGAGTTTAGAGTAGCGATTATCTTATTGTCGCCCTGCATGTCTATATCCTCCTTTTATAACAAGTTCTCTAATGTACATTATGCCATAAACTTTCTCCGAATGAAACATTAATACTGATTTTCCTGTTTCAATTTGGTTGTAACGATTTTGGGCCGTGTCTAAGAGGAGCGGCAAAATATCCGTAGATTTCTACTAGGATGCCATTATCCAGTTTCCTTCCCGTGGGAAAAGTAATTAATAGGGTGGGCGCAGATGAGCCACCTTGCAGGGTCATTCTCTTTGCGAAGATGGACGCAGACTTCAAATCCTGTCTTTTAGTCGTCTGTTTTTAAAAGCTACACCAGATACGAATAATAACTCTCTCCTAAATTCACTAGCCAAAACAAGGGTAATCCTGCTACTATATTGAACCCGATTTGTAGACAACGAATGCCTGCGAGTCCGGAAATAAATCAGATAGTAACGGAGTATTGCCTGATGTCTGCGAAATGGAAATCGTCTCCGACCCTAGCCCTTATAGCGTTGCTAGCCATAACCGCGGTTTGGGGCAGTACCTTCTTGGTGGTGCAGGATGCTGTGAAACGCATGCCCGTGATGGACTTCTTGGCAGTGCGCTTTAGCGTGGCCACGCTGGTGATGATCGCTCTCCGCCCGACCTGCCTGCGCGGCATGACCCTGGCCGGATTCATGCGGGCTTCAGGACTGGGCGTAGTGCTGGGGATGGGTTATATCACGCAGACATATGGGCTGCAGCATACATCAGCCTCCGTCTCGGGTTTTATTACGGGTATGTTCGTAGTCCTCACCCCTGTCATGTCATGGGTACTGTTGCGGCGCGGAGCCAACCGCGATACCATCATCGCCGTGGTGCTGGCAACCGTCGGATTGGGACTTATAAGCCTGCACGGGTGGTCTGTAGGAATTGGTGAGCTGTTGACGCTGGCTTGCGCTCTATTTTTTGCCCTGCAGATCGTGGGGCTCGGAGAGTGGTCGCCACAGTACGATACTTACAGCTTTGCGTTGATACAGGTCGGCGTGGTGGCTGTTATCGCCCTGGGAGCCGCAGTTCCCGGGGGTATCACCCTTCCCCCGGACGGCGCCGTCTGGGGAGCCGTGGCCGTCACCGCCGTTCTCGCCACGGCAGCAGGTTTCCTGGTACAGACCTGGGCGCAATCTCTGGTGTCGCCGACACGCGTGGCTGTGGTGATGACCATGGAACTTGTTTTTGCCGGGCTGTTCGGCGTGTTCATCGGTGGCAATCAACTGACGCCGCGCATATTGGGTGGAGCCGCCTGCGTACTGGCCGCCATGTTTATATCTGGGATTAAAACGGCACCCGCCCCTCCCAGACTCGAGACATGACAAAAAGCGGGGGAATTATGAGTATCTAATGAGTAAGTCGGTTACCAAAAGAAGGGTGTTGCGCCCCATCTTCTTGCAGAGCTTCTTCTTGAGAAGAAGACCGCGTTGAGAAGAAGATCGCGGGCATCTAATTGAATCCTTCTTTTCAAGCTTCCCGTTTGCTCGACAGACAAAAAACACGAGCAGTATCAGTAAAACTAGCGGTTGTGGCAGACTGCACCAAAAAGTGCTATAAATATACAATTTCATAAGCGAATTCGAGTGTCATTACGCTTGTGGCAACAGTAGGAATATAATTCAATAAAATGTGAGCCCTGATACGAATAACGGCAGCACGAGCTCTAACGGACGCAAAGAAGACAATACCGGCAAGCTCAACCCTGATCTGGTAAGCATCGAGACGCACCGCGGCACGCGTCCTGGTGAATCTTATGCCAGGGTCAAGCGCGTCAGCCGCTTTACCAAGACCGGGCCGGGCTATTTCGTGGCTAAACCCGAAAAAGAGGTCCCTCAGAACCGGGCTGCGCGCAGCTTGCGCGCCCTGAAAAGATTTTTTATCGGCCGACCGCTTTATACCGCGGAGGAAGGCCTCCAGCGCCTGAACAAGATAAGGGCGCTGGCCGTATTCGGCTCGGACGCAATTTCATCCAGCGCCTATGCCACGGAAGCCTCGTTGGCCATACTGATGGTGGCTGGGAGCGCCGCGCTGGGCGTTTCCATGTACACCGCCCTGGCTGTGGCCCTTTTGCTTTCTATGGTGGCTTTTTCCTACCGCCAGACAGTGCATGCCTATCCGCACGGCGGCGGTTCATATAATGTCAGCCGCGAGAATCTGGGCCAGCGCTTCGGGCTAATCGCGGCGGCGGCCCTTCTCATCGACTACGTTTTAACAGTATCCGTTTCAATCGTCGCCGGCGCACAGGGAGTCATCTCAGCGCTCATCGCCTCAGGCTACGAAACACAGGTGCACAACCTGACATCCTCGCTGCCTCCTTACCTCAACCTGACGGTCATCTTGAGCCTGTTCTTCATCGGCCTTATGGTACTGGGGAACCTGCGCGGCATACGCGAAGCCGGAACGGTCTTTTCCATACCGACCTATATGTTCATCATTGGCATGAGCATCATGATCATCGTGGGACTTATCAAGGTATCTACAGGCACACTGCATGCGGCAACCACTCCGCCAGTACTGATAGCGGCTGCGCCGCTCACGCTCTGGTTGGTACTGCGCGCCTTCTCGGCAGGAGCCGTGGCCATGAGCGGCACGGAAGCCATTTCCAACGGTGTCCCTGTTTTCAAAAAGCCGGAGTCAAAAAATGCCGCTACAACGCTAACAATCATGGCCACAATGCTGGGAATCTTCTTCCTGGGCATCACCTTCCTGGCCACACACATGCACCTGGTGCCGGGTAAAGAGACCATCATCTCCCAGGTGGCGCTGGCGGTCTTCGGGCACAATGCCTTTTATTACATCTTTCAGTTCGCTACCGTGGGTATCCTGGTGGTGGCCGCCAACACAGCCTTTGCCGACTTCCCCAGGCTTGCTTCGGTACTGGCGCGAGACAATTTTATGCCGCACCAATTCAAGTTCCGCGGCGACCGTCTGGCTTTTACGACCGGCATCCTGTTCCTTGGCATTGTAGCCGCTGTTCTGGTAGTGGTTTTCGAGGGTAACGTCAACCGCCTGATAAACCTCTACGCCATCGGTGTGTTCCTGGCATTTAGCAGTTCCGATACCGGCATGGTGGTGCACTGGTGGAAGACGAGAGGGCCGGGTTGGAAGAGGAGTATCGTCATCAATGGCGTCGATGCCGTATTTACCTTAAGCATCATGGTAATTGCCATCATGACCAAATTCACTTCCGGCGGCTGGCTGATAGTCATACTTATACCGCTCATTGTAAGTCTGCTTCAGATGGTACACCGACATTATGCCCGTGTCGGCAAAGAGTTGAGTATATTGCCTGACCAGCTTCCTCCAGCCAAGATTGAGCAACTCGTGCTTGTTCTTATCGATGACGTGAACTACGCCTCGCTGAGGGCTTTTTCCTTCGCCCGTACCATCAATGCCGAGAAAGTAGTCGTGCATATCGCCACCGACCTTGAGCGCACTCAGAAACTCAAGGACAAGATGCAGAAATACGCGCCTGACCTCAAATTGGTAATCATCGAATCGCCCACCCGAAGTTTCGTACAGCCACTGACCGGCTATGTCGATGCGGTTCAGGGTCAATCTCCCGGGGTCTTCATCACTATAGTGCTGCCGGAGTTTATCACGGCGCATTTCGGGGAGCGCTTCCTGCACAACCGCACGGCGGAACGACTTCGTAGCATTTTCGAGAAACACCCCAACGTTACTCTGGTGATGGTGCCCTACCTGCTGGAGAAATAGCGGGGAAAACATGGACCAGAAGGGTTATAGAGTGGCCATCAACTGCGGGGCGCAGGGAGGCCAGGTGGTGCAGCACGTCCATATCTACCTGCTGGGCGGGCGGGGGCTGGTAGGGGAGCTGAGATAGGTCGTACTTTTCCTCCCCTTTTGAAAAGGGGGAATGAGGGGGATTTTCCGAAGAACCAGAGCAGAGCAAAAATCCCTCTTTTATCTCCCTTTGCCAAAGGGAAAGGTTCCTCAAACCCAGATGCTTCAGCCATTCGTCATGGCTTTCAGCACGGCAGGAAAAGGGATTTGTAGAGATTGCTTCGTCCGCTGTGCGTGGACTTCGCAATGACAAGGGGAAGAGGCTGCCAGTCATGCCAGATTCTTTCCGCCGGAGGCGTACCTCAGGCGGACTCAGAATAAGATTTAACTGAGACTGTCCAGCGCGGATTGCAGGTCCGGCGGCAGTGGTGAGGTAAACTCCGCGGTTTTACCTGTGGAAGGCAGCCTGAAGCTCAAGCGCTGAGCGTGCAGGAATTGCCTCCCCACCAGCTCTGACTTCGCCCCGTAGGTGGCGTCCCCCACGATAGGGTGCCCCACCGAGGCGAAATGCACCCTTATCTGGTGCGTGCGCCCCGTCTCCGGTCTGGCTTCCACCAGAGTGTAGCCCTCGAAATACCTGAGCACTGTGTAAGCCGTGCGCGCCGGGCGGCCTGAGTCGTTGACGGCCATCTTCTGGCGGTGGGCGCGGTCGCGCCCGATGGGTGCGTCGATGATGCCGCTCTTAGGGGTGACTCTCCCTTTTACCAGCGCGATGTAGGCCTTCTTGACCTCGCGCGATTTGAACTGGGCCGAGAGGTTGGCCAGAGCGCCGCGCGTTTTGGCTATAAGGATAAGCCCGGAGGTGTCCTTATCCAGACGGTGCACGATGCCGGGGCGGGCTGGATTATCGCTCTCGGGGAGAGACGGCAAATGGGATAATACGGCATTGACCAGCGTGTGCGTGGGGTTGCCGGGGGCTGGGTGCGTCGTCATGCCGGCAGGCTTATCCACCACCAGCAGGTTGGCGTCTTCATAGACGATGTTGAGGGGTATGTTTTCGGCTTCGAGCGCGGTGGGCTCTGGGGGTGGGATTACAATGGATACCGTGTCACCCTCTTTCAACCTGATTCCAGCCCGTGCGAGTTTTCCATTG
>JBEKPN010000006.1:0-13010 GCA_049520695.1 Dehalococcoidales bacterium
TTCCCTGTTCGACTGCTTGTTTTTAGGCGCTAGCCAGCCATAAGTGGTAAAATAGTCCACTTATATTTGTAAAAGGACGAGCGCCATGACAGACCAACCCACACCCGAACTCCCCAAGGCCTACGAGCCACACCAGGTCGAACAGAAGTGGTACGCCTACTGGATGCAGCAGGGCTATTTCACCCCGAAGATCGACCCGTCCAAGAAGCCCTTCGTCATCATCCAGCCGCCCCCCAACATCACCGGCGACCTGCACCTGGGCCATGCCCTCACCGCCACGCTGGAAGATATCATGGTCCGCTGGCACCGCATGCTGGGCGAGCCCACGCTGTGGCTGCCGGGTGAGGACCATGCCGGCATCGCGGCGCAGGTGGTGGTGGAGCGGGCGCTTGCCAAAGAAGGGTTAACGCGCCACCAGATAGGCCGCGAGAAGTTCAACGAACGCATGTGGCAGTGGGTAGACGGCTGCCGCGCCAATATCTCCAACCAGCATAAGCGGCTGGGCGTCTCCTGCGACTGGACTCGCGAGCGTTTCACCCTCGACCCCGGCCCCTCGCGCGCCGTGCGCACCTTCTTTGTCAACCTCTATGAGAAAGGGCTTATTTACCGTGGTGAGCGCATCATCAACTGGTGCGCGCGCTGCGCCACTGCCCTGTCAGACCTCGAGGTGGAGCACGAGGACGTCTCCAGCCATTTATGGTATATCAAGTACCCGCTCGAGGACGGCAGCGGGTTTATCACCGTAGCCACCACCCGCCCCGAGACCATGCTGGGTGATACCGCCGTGGCCGTCAACCCGGCGGATGAACGCTATCAAGACCTGATCAGCAAAAATGTCAGGCTTCCTCTGATGGGCAGGATAATCCCCATCATCGCCGACGAGTCCGTCTCGACAGAGTTCGGCACGGGAGCAGTCAAGGTGACTCCCGCCCACGACCCGTCGGATTTTGAGATTGGCCTCAGGCATAACCCTCCCGTGGTCAATATACTCGCCAATGACGTCACCATCAATGAGAACGGCGGCAAATTCCGTGGTATGGACAGATTTGATGCGCGCAAGGCTGTCGTGGCTGAACTTGAAAGCAAAGGATTGCTAGAAAAAATCGAGCCCCACACCCATGCCGTAGGCCATTGCCAGCGCTGCCGCACTATTATCGAGCCTATTGCCAGCCGCCAGTGGTTCGTCAAGATTGCGCCGTTGTCAGCACCAGCTATCGAAGCGGTCAAGAGCGGGCAAATCAGCATCGTGCCAGAGCGCTTCACCAAGGTCTATCTTAACTGGATGGAAAACATCCGTGATTGGTGCATCAGCCGCCAGTTGTGGTGGGGACACCGCATACCTGTCTGGTATTGTGTTGACTGCGATGGTGACAACATCGTCTTTGCTGTTCGCGGAAAAGAGATAGCAGAATGGCAACGTCAGGTGGGTGGCACAGCAAGGCCACCGCTAAAAATTGGAAACTACAAATCGCTCTTGGAAGATTCCCCTCAAGACTACATAGCGAGTAGTGGCGAAATAGTGGAAATACGTCTAGGAGTACAGCCGATAGTCCAAGTCAATGAGCCAAAGACATGCCCACGCTGCGGGAGATCGCACCTAATCCAGGACCCGGACGTGCTGGACACCTGGTTCTCATCCGGGCTGTGGACGCACTCCACACTGGGCTGGCCGGACAAAACAACCGACATGGAGTATTTCTATCCCACCTCTGTCATGGAGACCGCCTACGACATCCTCTTCTTCTGGGTGGCGCGCATGATTATGATGGGCATCGAGAATATGGGCGAGCCGCCCTTCCGCTACGTTTATCTACACGGGCTCATCCGCGACGAAAAAGGCGATAAGATGAGTAAGACCAAGGGCAACGTCATCGACCCCCTGGAGGTGATGGACAAGTACGGCACTGATGCCCTGCGCTTCGCCATCATAACGGGCACCACGCCTGGCAATGACAGTAAGCTTTCTGCCTCCAAGCTGGAGGCCGGGCGCAACTTCGCCAACAAGCTGTGGAACGCCGCGCGCTTCGTGCTGCGCTACGGCGGCAAAGAGGGCGTAGACGCCACCATCAACATCTCAACTCTGGCGCTCGAAGACCGCTGGATTATTTCCCGCCTCAATAGCACCGTGGCCGAGGCCTCGGAGCTTATGCAGGAGTTCGAGTTCGGCGAAGCCTTGCGGCGCATTCATGACTTCCTGTGGGGAGAATACTGCGATTGGTATATCGAGCTGGCTAAGGCGCGTCTGGCGGACAAATTCGCCGCTTCACCACTCCCGGTGCTGGTGCGCGTGCTGGAGACTTCGCTGCGCATGCTGCACCCCTACATGCCGTTCGTCACCGAAGAACTGTGGCACAACCTCAACCGCGCCTTCGACCTGGGTTGCGGCGACTCCATCATGGTATCATCCTACCCGCAGGCCGCTGAGATGAGTCCCGACATCGGCGCTGAACTCGTCATCGACTCTCTCGTCGAAATCGTGCGCTCGGTACGCAATACCCGCGCCGAGTATGATGTGGAAGTAAACCGCCTTATTGAAGCCAGCATCTACGCGGGCGAACTGGCTCCCCTCCTCAAGCCTTATGCCGGAGCCATCGAAACGCTTGCCAGAGCCAGAGTCACCATAGAATCCGAGAGGAGCGGCACAGTGCCGCCGCAGGCGCTGGTGCTGGTTCTGGAGACGAGCGAGGTGGTTATCCCCATGGCCAGCATGTTCGACCTGCGCAGCGAAATGGAGCGCATCACCAGAGAGACGGCCGAGGCCGTGCTGGAGATAGGCCGGCTGGAAACGCTGCTGGGCGATAAAGCCTTCTGCGGCAAAGCCCCAGCGGCAGTGGTGGAGAAGCAGCAAGAAAAGCTGACCGGCGCGCGCGAGAAGCTAGCTCGGCTTAAGGAACATAAGGAGAGGCTGGCAGGTTAAAGCAGAGTCTTCATCCTCAACAAAACACCGAAAATGATGAAGCCCGCTCAGTTGAGCGGGCTTCCTGGCTGTAATCAGTCCTCAGGTAATCCGCGGTGGCTATCCCGGCGCCACGGCCAGGGATAGAACAGGATAAAAACCACTAGGAAGAAGAGAAATACCGCCAGGCTCAACACGACTTCGCCCAGAGTGACATAATGCTTAACGATGGCATAGATTTGGCTGGACAGGGAGAGCAGGCTCCAGAGTATGGCGAAGCGCACGGCATTGAGATTCCTGGCCGGTCTGACGGCACCAAATATGACCAGCAAACCGCTTGCGATGAACAAAGCTCCCGTGATGCCGAGAATGTAAGAAGCAAAATTAGTCGCCGCAGCCGTCGCAGGGATATTGAACGGCGCATACATGCGCTCCGGCCGCAGCCACATGAAGATGCCGACGGCTATCTGCACCAGCCCGAAGAGCAGCATCGAGAACCTCAGTCTCAACATAGCTATCTCCCTATTTCCTATTACCGAGAGTTATCTGGATTGACCTTAGAATGGGATAATATCCAAGCCCAAAGGACGAATCAAAAATACATCGGCTGTTGTTAGGTCTACTTCGCAGCGTTTTTCTTCATCCAGTCGAGGGCTTTCTTGGTATCCGAAGCGATACGGGGCTTTTCGCAATGCTTCAGACGGTATTTGAAGCGCCAGTAGCTGAACTCTTTCATCTGCTCAAGCGAAGTGCTACCGCTGGAGGTGTATCCCTTTTCCTTGCGGAACTGGTGCAGCAAAACACGCTGCGGCACTTCGTATATCCGGCGATAGGTCTCATCGATAATCTGTACCTCGTTGTGCATGTTGAGCCCACCCTCTTCCTTGCGTACCTCATCTTCCACGGCCTGCAGCAGCGCCTCCTCAGCGGTGATGCCGTAAAAGAAGTTAAGGTACTGGCCGAAGCGTTTGTCTCCCAGCAACTCCTTTGTCTTTTCGGGCGTAAGAACCACCGGGGGTTTGTTGTGGAAAAGGAAAACCACTTTTTCATCCTCCGGCACGAGGTTTCCGGCGGCTTTGAGCAGGCGCTCAGCCAGTTGCAGTATATCCAGCGCTTCGCCGGCGATGAGGTAGTGATAGGTCTGGTCGCCGACTGTTTCCTCACTGACCGGCCAGTTTTTCACTGCCTCCAGCAGGTCTAAAAACCAGTTTTTGCCGGAAGTTATCTCCGCCTTGAAGCGATTTATGGCCTCTTCAACGGCGGGAACGGGGGCAGATGATGGCGCTGTTTCTGCCATTTATTACCTGCTAAGACGGTTCATTAGCCCCATGACATCTCTTGTATTTTTTGCCACTGCCGCAGGGACACGCCTCGTTGCGGCCCGGCTCATGACCGGGTTGAAGCGACGGCTTTTTCTCACCGGGTTTGCCCACTATCTTTGTCATGGGAGAAGACGGCGCCGGGGCTGCCTGGCCGGGGGCTCCGGGCTTGACGATGGATACGCGGTATATCAGGTGCGCCACGTCATCGCGGATGGCATCGCGCAGTTCCTCGAACATGATGCTCGACCGTCGTTTATAGGCCACCAGCGGATCCTGCTGGCCTGCCGCCTCCAGGCCGATACCCTGGCGCAGGTAGTCGACGGCAGTGAGGTGTTCCACCCACAGCGTGTCGATGACGCGCAGCATCACCAGCCGCTCCAGCGTGCGCATGTTGGCCGGCCCCACTTCATCCTCTTTTTTGGCGTAGAGTTCATCGGCCGTCTGGACGAATTTGTCCACCACTTCTTCTGTCCGCATCTGGGAAAGGGCTTCGGGATTTATCTCCGGCGGGACCGGGAAGATGTTCTTAATAGCACCTATCAGCGCGGCAAAGTCGGGTTCCTCGCCGCCGGGTACCTTGAGGAACTTGTCCGTCTCTACTTCGATGACGGCCTTGACCATGTCCAGGATGTTGGAACGCAAGTCAGCGCCGCTGAGAATTTTATGGCGCTCGCCATAGATGATCTCGCGCTGCTTGTTGATGACATCGTCGTAGTCCACCAGGTGTTTGCGGATGTCGAAGTTGTAACCCTCGACCTTGGTCTGGGCGTTTACGATGCTGCTTGAAATTAGCTTATTCTCGATCGGCGTGTTCTCGTCCATTCCGGCCCAGTTCATGATGCCCTGTATGCGCTCGCCGCCGAAGCGGCGCATCAGCTCGTCGTCCAGCCCCACGTAGAAGCGCGACGAACCGGGGTCGCCTTGGCGTCCGGCGCGGCCTCTGAGCTGGTTATCGATGCGGCGCGCCTCGTGGCGCTCGCTGCCCAGAACATAAAGGCCACCGAGCTCGACGACTTTGTTGTGATTTGATTGCCAGTTTTTTAAATCGGCATCATGCTTTTCGAGTATGATTTCTATTTGCTCGTAAGAGTCATTAGAATTTGGCAAGCTCGCAAATTTTTCGATCTCCTGTTTAAGTTTTTTCCCCTTTTCTTAATTATTATTTTTGATGGCGGTGCTAAGTTCTCGTGCGAGTTTCTCAGAAATCTCTTTATCCCAATGTTCAAACTGCTTGGCTAACTCTTTGTACGAATTACGTTGTTCGTTCCTGATTTTTTCTATTTCATCATTTTCGATGTAAACCGAATTTATTACACTCTCTCTTCGCTTTTGGCGGAGGTTACTTTCCACTAATTGTAAATTTTTAATAGTGGACTCAATATTAGCTGGAAATGGCCGCTCTTTTATATTCTCCCCTATCAATTGTCTTGCTGCGTCAATTTCTTCTTTCTTCAGTATCTTATGCAGAATGTCATAATAGGGTTCATAGCCCCAAGGATCGCCCCCAAGGATAATATCTACACCACGACCTGCCATATTGGTTGCAATGGTTACCGCGCCAAGTTCACCTGCTAGGGCAATTTTATTAGCCTCGCGCTCATGTTGTTTAGCATTGAGTACATCGTGCTTGATACCGTGCTGGTTCAACATTCTGGATAGCTTTTCGGAATTCTCGATAGCCACCGTGCCAATGAGTACAGGACGCCCTTGTTTGTGGACCTCCTCCACTTCCTTGACCAGCGCTTTGAACTTGGATTCCTCGTTCTTGAATATCTGGTCACCAAAGTCTTGCCGTATCATTGGTTGATGTGTCGGAATACGTACAACTTCCAGTTTGTATATTTTGGAAAATTCTTCGGCTTCTGTCTCCGCCGTACCGGTCATGCCTGCCAGTTTAGCGTACATGCGGAAGTAGTTCTGGATGGTGATGGTGGCAAAGGTCTTGGTCTCCTGCTGCACCTTGACGTGTTCTTTGGCCTCGATGGCCTGGTGCAGACCCTCGGAGTAACGCCGCCCCACCAGCACGCGCCCGGTGAACTCGTCCACGATAAGCACCTCACCGTCCTGGACCATGTATTGGTGGTCGCGCTCGAAAAATTTCTCAGCGGTGAGTGCGTTATGCAGATGACGCATGAGGTCTGAATTCTGCGGGTCGTAGAGGCTGTCCGCTTTGAGCAAACCCTGCCGTTTTAGAAGCCCTTCGATGTGAGTAAAGCCGGAATCCGTCGGGGAGACAGTTCGGTCCTTCTCGTTATAAGTGTAATCGATTCCGCTCTGTTCCGCTTCGGGTTCCTCATCCTTTCCCTTGGAGGGTGCGCCTTTGAGCTGCCTGGCAATCTGGGCGAAAATCTCATACTTCTTGCTCGACTCCACGTCGGGAGCGCTGATGATGAGCGGTGTGCGGGCCTCGTCAATTAGCAGGCTATCTGCTTCGTCCACGATGGCGAAATTCTGCTCGCGCTGCGCGGTCTGGCTCAAATCTACGGACATATTGTCGCGCAGGTAATCGAAGCCGAACTCGGCAGAAGTGCCGTAGGTGATGTCGGCGGCATAGGCTTCTTTGCGGGTGACAGGTTTGAAATGCCTCCACGGGTCGGTGTCCTTGCCTGAATCAAAAGAGGGGTCGAACAATCGCGAAGGTAGTTGCTCGCTGCCGATTTGCATGGGGTAAATACTGGCCACGCTTACGCCCAAAGCGTGGTAGATAGGCCCCATCCAGTAGGGATCGCGCCGCGCCAGGTAGTCGTTGACGGTGACCAGGTGCACACCGCGTCCTGTGAGGGCGTTGAGGTACAGCGGCAATGTAGCCACCAGCGTTTTGCCCTCGCCGGTTCTCATCTCGGCGATGCGCCCGTGATGCAGCACGATGCCGCCCATGAGCTGCACGTCGAAATGGCGCTGCCCCAGGTGGCGCCTGGCGGCTTCGCGTACGGCGGCGAAGGCCTCGGGCAGCAGCTCGTCGAGGAAGGCATTTTCTTCCTTGCGCAGGTCTTTATCCAACTCTCTGGTTTCGTCCTGCAATCTTTTGCACTGGACGGATATCTCCGCTTTGCGGTCTATCTCATCGACGGTATTCAGGTAGCTCTGGGCTTCAGCCAGCTCTTTTTTAACGTTATCGATATCCTGTTTTTTCTTGGCAATGGCTTCGACCAGTCTTTTCTTGAATTCGGCTGTTTTGCCCTTGAGTTCCTCGTCGCTGAGTTTCTGAAACTCCGGCTCGAGCTCGTTGATGCGTTTTACTACAGGCGCCAGCTTTTTAAGCTCGCGTTCGTTGGAATCACCTGATAACCAGTTAAACATCTGCTTGTGCCTCTATTATCTTCCTGGCCTCATCAGCCTGCGCTTCTGTTACCATTATTTTAATCTCTCCCATGCCGTCCATCACGAACGGCTGCATGGACATGGCGGCGTTGCCCTGCATAAGCGATGGTATGCTACAGCTCTCCAGCAGGCCCTTGATGACCTGCGCTTCCATCTCGCCGTGGGCGGTATAGACCTTTACCAGTCTGTCCTGTTTGTTTTTCATAAAACTCTAACTAATTCTCCTCTCCCGCAAGGGGCAAGGAGATTAATAAATATGTGATATAGACTTTATTGAGGGATAATCGCTCGCCATGACACGTGGGAATGGGCTTCCCCCGATGATTAGGAGCGTCTCCTCACAATTCAATTATAGGCTATTTGTTCTCTTCGTACATGGCGCCCACCGAAAGCCCGGTGTGGATGCGGTGGATAGCCTCACCCAGCAGGGGGGCGATGGGCAGGACGGTGATTTTGTCGAGGTGCTTGCCCGGCGGCACGGGGATGGTGTCAGTGACGATAACCTCTTTTACCGGGGAGGCAGCGATGCGCTGGATGGCGGGGCCGGAAAATACCGGGTGCGAGGCGCAGGCGTACACCTCCCTGGCACCTTCCTTGAGCAGGGCTTCCACTCCATTCACCATCGAACCCGCAGTGTCTATTTCGTCGTCGAAGGTGATGGCTGTTTTGCCGGCCACGTCGCCGATGATGTTGAGCGTCTCGCTCTGGTCATTGTTGCCCACGCGGCGTTTTTCCACGATAGCCAGTGGGACCTTCAGGCGGGCGGCCATATCGCGCGATTTCTTGGATATGCCGATATCGGTGGCCACCACCACCATGTTTTTGAGGTGTTTGTTCTTGATATAGTTGGTGATGATGGTCTGGGCGGAGAGCTCGTCCACGGGGATGCTGAAGAAGCCCTGTATCTGGGCGGCATGCAGGTCAACCAGGAGGGCGCGCGACGCCCCGGCGGTGGTGATGAGGTCAGCCACCAGGCGGGCGGTGATGGGCACGCGCGGCTGGTCTTTTTTATCGGTGCGGCCGTAGCCGTAGTAAGGTATGACGGCAGTGATGCGGTCGGCGGAGGCGCGCCAGAAGGCATCCAGCATGATGAGCAGCTCTACCAGGTTGTCATTAACCGGAGAGCAGACCGGCTGGATGATGAAGACATCGCGCGAGCGCACGTTCTCCAGAATGCGGACGAAGATATTCTCATTGGAAAACTGGGTGACCTCGCATTTGCCCAGAGGCATCCCCAGATAGTCGCAAATGGACTGCGCCAGTGCGGGGTGAGCCCGGCCTGCGAACACCTTGAGTTCTTCCATTCCACATTCTCCTTTGATTATCTATTCCAGCCTAGTCGTCCACTCCCGGCACCGGGAAGCGGCTGCAGATGGCCTGCACTGCGTCGTGCACTTCTTTTTCCACGGCCGGGTTATCGATATGGCTGACGATTTTGACGATAAAGCGGGAAATAGACTTCATTTCTTCCACGCCGAAGCCTCGGCTGGTCACCGCCGGTGTGCCGAGCCGCATGCCTCCGGTCACCCTGGCCGAATGGCCGTTGGTGAAGGGCACGGTGTTGCGGTTGACCACGATTCCGGCACGTCCAAGAGACTCCTCAGCCTGCTTGCCGTTGACTCCCGTGCTGGCCAGGTCTACCAGTACCAGGTGATTATCGGTCCCACCGCTCACCAGGCGGAGCCCAGCTTGCTTGAGTTCATCCGCCAGAGTGGCAGCATTTTGCAGCGTGCGTTTCTGATAGTCGATAAAATCGGGCGTCATGGCTTCCAGGAAGGCTACCGCCTTGGCGGCGATGACGTGCATCAGCGGGCCGCCCTGCATGCGCGGGAAGACGGCCGAATCCAGAGCATGACCCAGGTCCTTGCGGCATAGCACAAAGCCGCCTCGCGGGCCTCTGAGCGTCTTATGCGTAGTGGAGGTCACCATCTCCGAGTAGGGGACGGGAGAGGGGTGCAGGCCGGCCGCCACGAGGCCGGCGATGTGGGCCATGTCCACCATCAACCGGGCTCCCACCAGGTCGGCGATGCGGCGCAGGCGCTCGAAGTCGATGATGCGCGGGTAAGCCGAAGCCCCGGCCACTATCAGCTTGGGGCGGTTCTCCACAGCCAGTTTTTCCAGCTCGGCGTAGTCGATGCGCTCAGTCTCGCGGTTGAGCCCGTAACTCACGAACTTGTACGCCTTGCCGGAGAAGTTGACCGGGGATCCATGCGTCAAATGCCCGCCGTGCGAAAGCTCCATGCCCAACACGGTGTCACCATATTCGATAAGGGTAAAATAGGCGGCCATGTTGGCCTGGGCACCGGCGTGGGGCTGCACATTGGCGTACTCCGCGCCAAAGAGCTTCTGGGCGCGCTCGATGGCAATGGACTCGATGGTGTCCATATTGCCGCAACCGCCGTAGTAGCGCTTGCCGGGGTAGCCCTCGGCATATTTATTGGTTAAAAATGAGCCCTGGGCTTCCAGCACGGCACGGCTGGCGTAGTTCTCTGAAGCGATGAGGTTGATGGTCTCCTTCTGTCGCTTTCCTTCCAGGGCTATGGCATAACTGATTTCGGGGTCTGCCTTTTCGAGTGAACTCATAATCTCTTTCCTCAGGGGACAAAAAGAATTAAACGCGCAAATAACGCAACCTATATTTTAACTCTTGAAGCTCATTTTTAGCAACCGAAAAAGAAAAAATAATCTAAAGTTCAGAGAATACTGAGCTAAAAAGATTCTGGGACTCAGCGAGGTGGACGGGAATAGCTTTGACACTATCTCGGTAAGGAAAACTAAACATCAAGGCTGGGTTGTGTCTACCGGAGGCAGGTTGACGGCATCCTGCACCGGGGGCGCGTCGTCCTTGATTATGCGGTTCGCCGCCAGGTGGATAATCATGAAAAGTATCCAGGTGATGGCCAGCCCTATCAGGGTGCTGACGACCCATAGCAGTGAAACCTCCGGCAGCCCCCAGGGGGCGTTGCCCGTCACCAGCCAGTCTTTCAGCGGCCAGTAGAGGGCGAAACGCATTATAACAACCGCGATGGCAGCGGAAACATAAAATTGGATGACGAAGCGTCGACCGAAGCCCACATAGCCCAGCACAAAGACCAGCAGTAGTGCGGTGACCGGAATGGAAATCCAGAGATGCAGGGGCGAGATCACGCAGAAGCATAGCAGGTGGAATAACAGGAACGAAGTTATGGCCGCTGCCCAGAAATGTTTGCGGAACCCGCTGGTTCTCGCCACGTACTTATTGAGAAATGCCGTCAGGATAAGAGCAGTGCCGAGTGCAATCGCCCCGACGGTGGGCAGGTAGTAGAACATGTAGGTGATACGGTTGGTGGCAAGGAAAAGCGGTACCCACACAAGCCAGGTGCCGATTATCCAGCACAGGGTGAATGTCCAGGCGTTCCTTGATGCGTTATTTTTCTTTTTAAAGGACTTCCAGATGGAGAACGGAATGACAAACAACCCGCTGAGCCACAGCGAAGGGCTGAGCATGCCAGTATAGCTTGGCGTCCACCAGTAAGGCAGCAGGATGTTCGCGTAGTTCTCGGGATGGAAAAGCCAGCCGTAGAAGTAAAACGAGCCCGTGGGAGACAGTATCCATTCCCAAGGGCGGGCAGGGAAGGCTCCACCATAGCCAAACTTAATGCTGTTGGTCTGGGACAGAGCGTTTTTGATATCGCCGACAATACCCTGGTCCCAGTGCCCCCAGACTACAAAAGGAATCCACTTGTCCCAGATGATCATGTCGAAAACGCCGTAGAGCAGGAAAAAGACGATGGGCGCCAGCGCCATGGATAGAATGAAAATGATGGGCCTGGAGTACGTAGCCCAGAAACCGCGCTTTTTCTCGGGTTCTGTCTGGACGGTTGCAATCGGGGCGACATCAGAAGCAGGACTGATGACCGTATTCGCATCGATCGAAACGTTCTCGATAGCCAGCGGCTGAGTGTATGCAGCCACCGGGGCTTCAGGCGCACTCCCGACGACAGGCATTTCAGACGTACCCTCTGCGGTGGCGGCTCCAGACGTACTCTCCAAAATGGGAGCTTTAGTTGTGGTCTGCTCCACAGGATTCCCCATATTCGGCTTGTACCCGATAATTAACCAGTGCAGACAGATGGGAATGATGGAGAGGATGCCGCTGAACTTGGAAAGTCCGGCCAGTGCCACGGAGACGGCTGCTGCCCACCACCAGCGCGGCCCTTTGAGGTAGAACCAGAAGGCGAAGATAGTGAACACCACGACATATATATCCAGCATGGCCATGCCGCTGTGGATGAACATGAGGTTTTCCGTGCCGAGCAGCAGGGTAGCCAGGAAAGCTGTCTTGTGCGAGGTGCCCAGCTTGCGGCAAATGTCGTAAAAGGCTATCAGAGCGACGGTGCTGAGTATGACGGCCGGCATGCGCCAGCCCCAGGGGTTATCGCCGAATAGCTCTATGCCGCCAGCGATAATGAGCTTGGCCAGCGGCGGGTGCTCCACGCGCAGTGTACCTTCCCCGGTGACGATGCGGCGGGCATCGGGGACATAATGCTGCTCGTCGAAAAGAGGCTCATTGGGGCGTGTGATGGTGGCCAGGTGCAACCCCATCACCACCAACAGGAGGACGAGCAGCGGGAAATACTGCCAGTGGATGAGCTTTTTAAAACCGGCCTTTATCTTTTCCATGTCCACAGGTTATTTGCGATGTAATTCCAGAGCATGGCAACTACGATGCCTACCAGGTTTATCAACAGAAGATAGGGATTATTACCTACCTCAGTAATCAATACAGTTATGCCTATGTTTAAAGCTACGCCTGGTTGGCTAATCAAATCGAACCGAGCAAGTTTACCCGCGAAAGATTTTACACCAATACCGCGCAGGTCTGCAAAGGTGAAATAGTGATTGAGCACAAAATTCGAGATGACCGAAATCTCGGCGGCAATAAACAAGGCTACTCGGTAATCCAGAGTAGCACCGTAGTGTAAAAGCCCCAGTAGTCCATCATTGACCAGTACGCCGCTTCCGCCGACGAGGCAGAATTTAAGAAAACGCGCCAGTTCTCCGCTGCGGCGCATCAAGCTGAAGATGTGTTTCAAATACTCGAGTTCCTGGCTGGCATTGAGCTTGCTCTTCCCCTTCTCACGGAGCTGGAACATGAAGGGCACTTCGGAGACTTTGCCTGCCTTACCCATTACCAGTATCTCCAGCAGTATCTTGTAGCCGATGGGCGCGAGCGTGACCCCGGATATCACTTTACGTTTAAAGGCGAAAAAACCAGACATGGGGTCTTTCACTTTACGGCTCTGCGGCAGGAGAATATGAGCCAGCATAATAGCCCCGTTAGAGATTGTCTGACGGGTTCTGCTCCAGCCGACGGTACCGCCTCCAGGAATGTACCTGCTGGCCACGGCGATCTCGGCGCCTTCCCGTATGGCTTTAATTAGCGCCGGTATGACTTCGGGCGGGTGCTGCAGGTCGGCGTCCATCACCAC
>JBEKPN010000007.1:0-12873 GCA_049520695.1 Dehalococcoidales bacterium
GGCGACCGAAACAACCGTGGCGGACGGAATGTATTGTTTCTGGATATATCCCACCAGGTCTTCTCGACGGGTGGCCAATACGGATTTCTTCGTTCCGGCGATGTCACGACCCAGCGGGTCTGCCGGCCATAGCAGTTTTTCGATAATGAGCCCCACCTTGGAAGACGGAGAATCGTAGCACATATTGATTTCCTCGATGATGACCTGGCGTTCTTTCTCAATATCTTCGGAGTCAAGCTTTGAATTGAGCAGCATGTCACTCAGCACGTCGAGGGCCATCTCGAAGTGGGGACGCGCCACCTTGCACCAGTAAACGGTGCTCTCACGGTCGGTGCCGCCGTTGAGGCTGCCGCCGACGCCCTCTATGGCCTCGGAAATATCGTGTGACGTAGGCCGTTTTTCAGTGCCCCGAAAAAGCATGTGCTCCACGAAGTGTGATATACCGGCGCGTGTGTTGGTCTCGTAGCGCGAACCCACTCCCACGAATATGCAGATGGAAGCAGAGTGCGTTTGAGGCATAGTCTCGCTGATAACGCGTAAACCATTGTCCAATACCGTCTTCTGGTACAAATTGTCACCTCTTTCTTGGTCTCATTCTATTTGCCCCATGACAGGCTGTCAACACCTGATCAGACAATTGTCTAAGCAGGCACTCTCAATCTTAATTCACCCCTCCCAACGCCAGAGGGTGCTAATACTAATCATCCCTCGTTTATACTGTTTACATAACCAGTGTGTAGAGAGCAATTTTCTTCCGCTCAAAATGACTCGGTGGGAGACATTATACATTGTCTCCACAGCTTGACAGAAACAGGGCAAAGCCAGTAATATATCTTCTGCTGCCGATTTAGAGGCAGTTAATTTATTTAACAATTTGTGCTATCATGGATTGAGCTAGGAGTGTAGCTCAGTTGGTAGAGCAGCGGTCTCCAAAACCGCCGGTCGAGGGTTCGAGTCCTTCCACTCCTGCCAGCGGCCGAGATGGTGGAATGGCAGACACGCTAGCTTGAGGGGCTAGTGAACTTTATCAGTTCGTGAGAGTTCAAATCTCTCTCTCGGCACCAATCACCTTTAGAGCAAGCGGAAGTAGTTCAGTGGTAGAACGTCTCCTTGCCAAGGAGAAGGTCGCGAGTTCGAGTCTCGTCTTCCGCTCCAAATCCATATCTATCTCCCACATCATTCGTGGTATTACCTCTTTTAACATATACCAGCAGAGGCCACAAGTACTCACCCACCAGCAAAGACTTTCTAAATAGTGAGGAATGAGGCGCAGAAAGGCCGCAGACTCAAATTCCTTGCGTTGACTTTTACGCCTGCACAGGTTATGCTATTGGCTGCTGCGCGGGTGTCTGGCGACGTAGCCAAGCGGCAAGGCAGGGGTCTGCAAAACCCCCATCAGCGGTTCGAATCCGCTCGTCGCCTTTCTTCTTTTTCAATGGTCTCATCAGGCTTTCGCTGTCTTTCCACAAGAACATCCCTTTAACCAGCACACTATGCCTATATCAGACTAGCGAGGCTCGCTCGCTATGTCTAAGCATAGTCTAATGCCAGCCCTGTACAAGTTCGGGAAAAGAGGCGGGGGTAATGGGTATAGTCACTATTTCGGAGTTTATCCAGAGTACGACCGCTGCCTCCGCTCGTCGAGGAACAAAGGCGATGTAATAGTTGAAGCCTACTCTACGGCATAGTACAATAGCCTGGACAGGCCGGGGTGGCGGAACTGGCAGACGCAGAGGACTTAAAATCCTCCGGAGCAATCCTTGTGGGTTCGAGTCCCTCCCCCGGCATTTAAGGAAAACATATGTTGGCTTTGACACTATCAGTGCTTGTCCTGGCCTACCTGCTGGGGTCCTTCCCAACAGCTTATATCGCCGGGCGCATCGTCTGCGGCAAAGACATACGCCAGATGGGCGACGGTAACATGGGCGCTCAAAATGCCTTCCGGCTGTTCGGTTCCCGTATCGGCATTGCGGTAGGTCTCGTCGATTTTATAAAAGGTGTCACGGCAGTCTCGCTAGCACAGCTCGCCAACATGAGCGTGCCCGTCATCCTGCTTTCAGGCATGCTGGTTGTCACCGGTCATAACTGGCCTGGTTTTTTACATTTCCGGGGAGGCCGAGGAGAGGCTACTACCATCGGTGTATTGCTGCTGCTGGTTACATGGCCTATGCTTATCGCCGGTTTGGTCAGCCTGCTGACGTTGCTTAAAACAAAAAACGTTACGCTTGCCAGCGTGCCGCTTTTCGTGCTGTTGCCGTTTTTAGGGTGGGTTTTCCACGTCAGGGGAATCTATATTGTCTATGGCATGGCCTTACCGGGGCTGGTCGCCCTCACGCACCTGTCAAGGGTTTGGCGACAGGTGCCACATCAGATTTAGCCCTCTTTACGGCGCAGAAACATCTCTCGAAAACGCCGCCACCGGGATTCCGCCGCCGGCTTTTCCAGCTTCGGCGGAGCCAGCAGTTTTACCTGTCCCTCCAGATTGCGGATGCGCTCGGCGGCAGCCCCCAATTGTGCTGCCAGTGCCAGATTCTTTTCCTGCAGTTCGCGGATGAGGTCAAAGCTCTCGCTGGATGGCTGCCCTGAGGGCTTGCCACTGTCCAGCGTCCGGTTGGGGTCCAGTTGCGGGGGCAGTTCCAGTATGCGGTATTCGTCTCCAAAGCTGCCTTTGACGAGTTCGGCCTTAAGCTTCCCGGCCTTTATGTAGCGCCTGATGGTGCGCGTGGAAACATTGAGCTTTTTAGCTGCTTCGTTGATGTTAAAACTCTGATTTGCCATAGTGTGGACAGTGTATAGTCAACTGGCCGGGGTTGTCAAGGGATGAGTGGACAAGCAGAAACCAAAAGACATTAGCTTGTTGGATATGCCCGATAGGTTCATATAAGAAGAAACCGAGTTCGGGGAACCCGGTCAATCTTCTGCATCGCAGTTACGAATGTCCACCAATCCCGCAGGTGACATGGGCAATAAAAGGGTTACGCCAGCCTGTCGTTGCAGGTACGAACGGGTGTAGCTGGTGGGGTAAGAATAAACCACCTGGACCTTGGGGTGCTCCAGACAGAAGAGAAAAACACCGACAGTCTGCGGCTTGGTGCCGAAGGGCCCCACGACTACGTTAAAAGAATCGCGCACTTCATGGTAAATGGATTCCAGCATATTGCGTACCCCGTAAGGATCGTCAGGCGGGACATCGCGCAATTCAACGCCTTTCTGAGCCAGCAGATAAGCATTGTTTTTCTGAGCATACTCCAGGTAGTTCATCTGGCCGTCTCTCGGAGGATTGCTGATGAGCGCGATAGTCCGAGCCGGGTTGAAATGCTTCCAGACACTGAGGCTCCGCTCCGGTTCAAATCCCAGGAGCAAGACCAACAGCGTCTGCTTTTCGAGTGATATTGTCCCAAAGAAATTGGCCACCGTGGTGATCTGCTCAACGCCGCGGGTGAGCTTGGTGGGAGTATACACCTGGGTCGTGTGAATTATGCGTGGGATGCCCAGATTCTGCTCAGCCACAATAAAATAGAGGAGCTGTAGAAGATATATCTTGGTAAATCCGCTGATATCGAGGGTGATAAAGGGTTCGTCGGTATCTTTGGGCTTGCATTTAGGCCAGATATTTTTCAGCTGACTTATGGCTTCTGCCGGATTGTCGCGCTGGCAGCGGATGATATAAACGCCCTCACCTGTATGCCGGCCGAGCTGCGACTGTAATTTGAAAAGATTGGTATCGACTTCTTTGGTATAGAAGGGTTCCTCGATGACAAAGATGACGCTGTAGCGTGTCCTGAAGCCGGGGCCAACCTTGAGCGCTCCCGAAAGACACCTGTCCTCGAAACTGGCACAACAGATAAAAAGGTCGTCAGCACCGTATTCATTTAACCGAGGTAACTTGTCTACCGGAACGGGTTCGCCGTAGGCCTTCATGACATCAGAACCCCTTTTTCCTGGGGCAATCGCTTGCCTCGGATAATGCCAATATAGACTGAGCGTTTAAGATTGTCAAACCATTTACGGGCAATTTTTGCCTGTCTGTGAAGCCTATAAAGAAAAGAGGCCGGAATGACATCCAGCCTCTTTCAGCTTGACGGGTAAGGGGAACTACTTTCCGATCTTGAACATTTTGGTGCCGCAAACGGGGCAGACGCCCTGGGTGGCCGGACGACCATTCTTCATGGTGATGGCCTTGGCGCTCTTCATCTCCCTCTTGGTGCGACACTTTACACAGTAACCCTGCATGGAACACCTCCTTTGGTGAGTATGGATGCTAGGATAGACCATTCGTAACTCAAATGTCAATAGCTTTGAGTTGAATTTGAAATATTTTTTCTAAAAACTCTGGTAACAGTCTTGATTTTGACGGCGGAAGCAAAAACAGCTAATATATAAACTTTGGGAAAGGAGTACTGTCTTAGCTCAGCAGCGAGCTGAACGAGAGTGAATAAACCAGCACCACAAGGAGAGCGCGTGTACTATTTTGCCTATGCCTCGAACCTGAACCGCAAGCAAATGTTGGAACGCGCCCCATCGGCCAAACCACGCTTCAGTACTACGCTCCCCAACTATAAGCTGATTTTTTCAGGCTGGTCGCGCGCCTGGCGCGGTGCTGTGGCCAGCATACAGCAATCCCACGGCGACAGGGTGATGGGCGGAATTTATGAAATTAACGAACAGGACATGGCTCGCCTGAGCCAGTATGAAGGCACCGATTATACGACCGCGAGCGTGGTAGTCTTCCGGGATACCGGGGAAGCAGTGGAGGCCATTACCTTCGCCAGAAAACGGCAGCAGGATGAAGGCAAGCCTTCGCCCGAATATCTGGCGGTTATTAAACAGGGATACGCAGACTGGGATCTGATTTAATGTCAGGCTGATAATAGATAGCAGATAACGCAACACAGATAAAGACTAGGAGGCAACTAGCAATGGCAGACACAGGTTTAAAGCTCAGCAAGAGAAATGTCCTGGGTAAGAAAACCCGCTTCCTGCGCCGCGAGGGGCAGACCCCGGCACATCTCTTCGGACACGGCGTGGAATCTCTGGCGCTGCAATGCGATACGAACGAGCTTCAGCATGTCATCGCCAGGACAGGCACCACCAGACTTATTAATATCAAGGTTGGCAGTGAGAAAGAAGCGCGCAGCGTTTTTATCCGCGAGATACAGCGCGACGCCCTCACCGGCTTGCTCGTCCATGTAGACCTCTACCAGGTAAACAAGTTAGAGAAGATCAAGGTGGCGCTGCCCATCATTTTCGTGGGGACGGCGCCTGCCCTCAAGCAGAAGAACAATATTATCGAGCACATTGTCAACGAGCTCAATGTTGAAAGTCTGCCCGACGACCTGCCCCCTCAAATCGAGGTCAACCTGAGCGTTCTGGCCGAGGTCAACCAGGCCATCTCCGTGCGCGATATTAAGCTCAAGCCGGGAGTTACCATCGTGGCCCCTCCCGACCAGCTTATCGTGAAAATCAGTCAGGTAGCTGAGGAGAAAGAGGAAGTGGTGGTTGTGGCTGCTGAGGCTGCCGCCGCGCCCACCGAGGCTGAGGGCAAGACCGAAGAGGCTGCCGCCGCAGAGACCAAACCCGAGGTCAAGGCCGAAAAGAAGAAGGAATAACAGGGGATTCTTAACTTACACAGATTTTTGTCCATACCTGTCGCAGATTGAAAGTCAAACCGGGAAGGTGGCTCACTTCGAGCCACCTTCCTTTTTGTTTGTGTTATAATCCAGGGCATGTTAATCGATTCTCACACCCATGTTTTTCCACCGGATGTTATACGTAACCGGGAGCGTTACCTCCAGACAGACGAGTGCTTCTCGGCGCTTTACAGCCGGCCATCGTCAAAGCTGGCCACCGCGGACGAGTTGGTTGACAGCATGGACAAGAATGGTATCGATATGTCAGTGGTTTGCGGCTTCGGTTGGTCACGCCAGGAACTCTGTAACGAAGCCAACGAGTATATCCTCGAGTCTATCGCCCGTTATCCCCAACGCCTTCTCGGCATGGTTACATTGCGGCCGGAAGCCGGTGACGCCGCCCTGTACGAACTTGAACGTTGTGTCAAGGGCGGAATTAAGGGGATCGGCGAAATGAGGCCGCCGGCCGCCAGCCTTGACATTGCCTTTGACAGTCTATGGACACCCATAGTCAGATTATTGGTAGACAATGGTCTGGTATGCCTGCTTCACACATCAGAGCCGGTTGGACACCCCTATCCAGGCAAGGGCGATCTAACGCCCGGTGTGCTTTTTCCGTTCATCAGCCGCTATCCCGAGTTAAAAATCATTCTGGCGCACTGGGGTGGCGGCATGCCTTTTTATGCTCTCATGCCCGAGGTGAAAAAGGCACTCACCAATACCTGGTTCGACACGGCAGCCTCTCAATTCCTGTATGACCCGGCGATATACAGACAGGCCATCGATATTATCGGGACCGAGCATATCCTTTTCGGCAGCGATTATCCCCTGATGCCTCAAAGCCGCGCTCTCAGAGAGGTCCAGGGTTTGAACATTTCGCCGGAAGACAGAGACCATATCCTGGGAATCAACGCGCAAAAGCTACTGGAGATAACAGGTGGCTGAAAATAACACAGAGCAGGTGCGCTCGTTCATCGCCATCGAACTGCCGCAGGAAACCAAACGCGAGTTGGCCTATCTGCAAGAGGGGTTGAAACGGGCCTGCGGCTACTGCCCCGCCAAGTGGGTCGCTGTTGAAAGCATTCACCTGACGCTGAACTTCCTCGGGGATGTCCCTCTTTCAAGACTCGATGATATCAAAAACGCCGTCGCTCAAGCCGCCGCCGTATCGGACACCTTTGAGTTAGCCCTGGACGGTCTGGGCGCTTTTCCCAATCTGGAGCGCCCGCACATCGTTTGGGTAGGGCTGAGCGGGAAGGTCGAGAAGCTGTCCAAAATACAGAAACATCTCGAACAGCTTCTTGCCGGGTTGGGTTTCAGTCCCGAAATCCGACCCTTCAGTCCTCACCTGACGCTGGCGCGCGTGCGCGACGAAGCCTCCGCCGCTGACAAAAAGAGACTGGGACAGGCCATTAGCTCCACAACGTGCAAAACCAATTGTTCGATCCCGGTCCGTCAGGTAAGCCTCATCAAAAGTCAGCTTACCCCGGCTGGTCCCATTTACACTGTCCTTTCCTCAGCCACGCTTGGCCGCCAAGCCCGGGCGAGCTAGCCAGGCTAGATATTCACTTTTTCGCTGGTTCAATCGTTGGTTCTCGGTCTTTAACACCGACGCGTCCAGGACATCAAATTTCAAAAGTGAGCCCCCGTATTGCGTCAAAAGTAACTGTTACCGAAGTTCTCCTCGTTGCCTCATAATTCCTGTTACCGACCAGAGCGCTCTGCTGATTGCCAGAGTTTCTCTATTTCGCTGTTTATATTCTTAAGGAGCAAGACTGGGTTCATTCTGTTGTAGGTCTCTACTAATTCAGACTTCTTAGCTTCATTGAGCACACCCGTTTGCATTAGTCTGTGGTAGGATGTTCGGGCTGTATCGTACACTTTATGGACACTAGCTCCATGTCGGGTTTTACTGATCAGTTTCATCGTCGGCTGGAAGAAATTAATATATAGCCTTACCAGGTCATAGACTCTTCCCAGACGCTCGAATGCAGCTTTAGAGCTGTAACGGTCGTACCCCACCAGGCGGCGCACCACATTGCCGTTCTTTTGCTCCACATGGCAACTGTCGTTTTTCTTATAGGAGCGAGAGCGGGTAAAAGTGATTTCCTCGCTACGGCAATAGTTATACAAACACTGATTAATGAACTCACTGCCATTGTCCGAGTCGATACCGAGTAAGGAAAAAGGGAGATTCGTTCTCATCCGATGTATTGATTGGCGTACCTTCTCCTGCCATTTACCCCACACCGGCAGACACTCTGTCCAGCCACCGGCAATGTCTACCGCGCAGAGAGTATTGAGATAGAAACCCTCAGCGCTCTCGCCGCAGTGAGCCACTAAGTCTGTTTCCATGAAACCGATTTGCTCCTCTTTCCAGTCGGCGAAGGTCCTGATGGGAATGCAGCTTTTAAGCAGGCTGCCTGGTCTGGTAGTCGAGAGCGACTTACGGCCACCAGGCTTGCGATAAGGACGCAGTAGCCTGTCAATGGTCGAAGCACTGATACTCCGTATTTGACTCTCCACGTCGGCAGTAATATGCAGTTCGCCATGTCGCACCAGAATGCTTACCATCTCAAAGATGAAGGGCTGTAGACGCCGAGAACATAACCGATCACTGGCTTCCCAAACTGCCTTCAGCACCTCTAGCAACTCGGAGCCGTATTGTTTTGGCCGACCGCGCCTTTTGCCTGCCTTGGGCCGGTCTGCCCTGTGCAGAAGCCTGATGGCCGCTTTACGGTGTAATCCGGTAATCTGCGTGAACTCATCCAGCATTCTGCTTTTGGCTGCCTTTGATGACCTGAAATACCTGCATCTTAATTCCTGTGCATATTCCAACATGCTGCGTCGTGTCACCTTTGCCTCCTTTGGTAACACCAATTTTGACGCAACCATTCCCCTTTCAGTAACTTTTATTATGACGCAATGCGCCTATTGCCAATTATCATTGGGGTAGTGTATACTTCCCGCAAAATCAAGGCTGGGAGGTGGATTCCGTGGAACAGTATGCTATGCCCAAGTGCCACAAATGTCATGTGGGCGACCTGGTACCCCTGTCGGACTTCGGCAGCCAAGGGGCTTCCATCACGTATAAAGCCTGGGTTTGCACCAATCCTGAATGTGGTTACAACATCAAGATCAGGAATGGTGATATTTATATCCACGAACCCATCATGAACGGGGCTAACAACGGACGCTCGCGCCAGAATAGCGTAACCTAATATCCATCCCTCAGCGCAAGGCCGTGTGTTGTATCGACTGGACCAGTTGGGAAGAGCTGTAACAGATTTCTTCTTCCCGCAGTTCTGTATAGGTTGCGGGCGCGAAGGTGAGGTTCTCTGTCCCCGCTGCTGTGAGAAGCTGCCGCGCCTTTCACCGCCTTTCTGTTCCCGTTGTGGCTTGCCTCAAACCGACAACAGACCCTGCCGCGACTGTGCCGGCCTCGATATGGCCATTGACGGCATCCGTTCCCCTTTCACCTTTGAAAAACTGACGCGCGAGGTTGTACACCAGTTCAAGTATCAGAACTTAAGGGTACTGGCCGCCCCCTTGTCCGGAGTGCTACATGCCTATCTTTCCGAGAATCCGATCAGCGCTGATATGCTGATACCGGTGCCTTTGCACCCTAAAAGGCTGCGCGAACGGGGTTATAACCAGTCCCTTCTTCTGGCCTTCGAGCTCGGAAAGCTTTCCGGTATTCCTGTCCGCCCAGATATCCTCAAGCGCCATATCAACACGCCGCCGCAAGCGAGGACCGCCAGTTCTATTGAAAGGCACCGCAATATGCACGAGGCGTTTACCAGCGCAGATGGAAAATTGAAAGACAAGAGGGTATTATTGATAGATGACGTGTCAACGTCAGGCGCCACACTGGATGCCTGCGCCTCGGCTCTCAAGCAGGCGGGAGCGTTATCTGTCTGGGGACTGACCGTCGCCAGGGAAGTTTAGGGAAAGGAGTCGAATGCATTATGGAACTGACCGTAAATGCCCGCAATGTCACCCTTACCCCGGAACTTAAAAACTACATCGAACGCAAGCTGGGTAAATTCGACAGCAAACTCGACAACATCATGGAAACCAGGATTGAGATTATTGAGGAGCCCACGCGCTCGGCGTTGGACCGCACCCTGATACGAGTCAACATAAGCGGCGCCAGTATTACGCTCCATACTGAAGAACGAGCCGACAGCATATTAACAGCCGTGGACAGGGCTTTCGATTCCATCAATAAGCAGATCGAGAAACAAAAAGGCAAATGGCAAGGCAATAGCAAGGGTGGACAGTCCATCCGCGTGGAATCCTCGGAGGTTTCGCCCGCTACTGGCCGTAAACGCATCGCCCAGACGACAAACATGGGAATAAGGCCGATGTCGCTCTCCGAAGCTCTGGCCGAAGCGGACTTGATTAAAGGCGACCTGTTCGTTTTCATAGACACGGATAGCGGTGAAAGCACCGCTCTCCTGCGGCGGCGGGCGGACAGCAGATACAACCTAATCCGCACCGAGCTGGAATAATCCCTCCGACAACCCGATGAAACCAGTGTGAGAAGCCGCCTACCCCAAAAAGAACGGCAATACCAGATTGGATAAGGAAAACCCTAACCCGCTGCGCTTTACCAGCTTTAAAACCGATTCAGGCTGGGTGGGAATGCTTGTTTCCCCTGCGGGAATTGTGAAGCTGACGCTGCCGCAGGCGACTGAAAAAGCGGCTCTCGCCGAGCTTGACCTCGGGCAAGATGCCGCTCGCGTGAGTTTCGAGCGTTTCGACGAAGCGGTATCCCGCATAAGGGATTACTTCCGGGGAAAGCCTGTTGATTTCGGCGACAAACTCGACCTTTCAGCAGGCACTGAGTTTCAAAAGAAGGTATGGTCGAGCTGCCGCGACATTCCTTACGGCCAGACGCGCAGTTACGGCTGGATAGCCGCACGGATAGGCAATCTAGGAGCTTCCAGGGCTGTGGGAAATGCGCTGAGTAAAAACCCCATTCCGATTATTATTCCCTGCCACCGCGTCCTGGCAGCGGACGGGGGTATCGGCGGTTTCAGCGGTGGGCTCCCCGCCAAGCGCAATTTGTTAAAACTTGAGGGTGTAAAGGTTAAGGGCTCACCTCGACGATGAAGGTCTTTTGTTCTATCGATGTGGTTTCCCACGAACGTTTGTAGACAAAATCCAACACGGCCTTGCCCTGTCCGTGAGCCTTGAAACGGAAAATATCCGTACCGCCTGAACCTATAAGCCCGGTGTTATCCGCCTGGTAAGTCGTATCCAGTGGTTGAATCCACTCATTAACGCTAATGTACTCCCAGTCATAACCCGTGGTGGGATTGGTTTTGAGAGATATGGTAAATTCCTGGCCGACTCTGACGTGGATAATTTTATCCGGGTCAGTATTGACGGCGCTGGAGTTTGAAGCGGCACAGCCTGCTACCAAAAGAACCCCTGAGATAAAACAGAATAGAATTTTTTTCATATCCACCCCCAGTTGAAAGTATCTGCTCATATAAACGCTCCTGGAGAGAAAAAGTTACAGGATGGCTGGCCGCTTCCTTACGTCCCGCCTCTTCTTTTCATGCCCTCAATTTCGGTCTCGTATTTCTGAATCAGCCCTTGGGCGGCGAAGCTGTAGTGGCTGTTGTCGCCGATGATGAAATGGTCGAGAACTTTGAGATTCATTACGCTCGATGCGAGTACCAGTTCGCACGTGATGGCTTTGTCGTCCTGGCTGGGAATGGTATTGCCCGAAGGGTGATTATGAACAAAGATGAGTGCGGTAGCATTGTGCTTGATGGCTGAAGCCATGACCTCCCGTGCGAAAACCGCGCTGGCGTTGACTGTGCCCTGAGAGATATCTTCAGTCTCGAGCAGCTCATTCTGGCTGTTGAGAAAGAGGACTTTAAAGACCTCTTTTTGCAAGCCGCTCATAGACTGGTACAGATACTGGTAAACGGCCCCCTCGGAGCCAAAAACAGGTCTATTCAGAGCCTTTTGCTTGAGATATTCACCTGAAACTTCACGCACGAACTTGATGCCAAAGGAATTGACCGTACCTATACCCTCTATCTTTCCCAGTTCCTCTGCCGGGGCGTCGAGGACGCCTCGCAGGTTTTTGAAGCGCTTGACGGCTTCCTTGGCCGCCTGTTTACAGTCTTTGCGCGGCTGGCCGAGAGTCAGAAGCAACTCAACAATCTCATAGTCATGAAACCCGGCTAACCCGCTCTTCATGAACTTCTCGCGCAATCGCTGGCGGTGTCCTTCGCGGCTTTTAAGCTGCTTTTCGTCCTGTGTGTCTTTCACAACGTCTTACACCTTAATGACCTCGGTCTTGATTCCATCGTTGCCGATGAGCGCCGCCACGCGGCGGCGCAGTTCGTCATTGCAGGTCACGCGCATCTGTCCCATCTTGAGTTTGAATATCTTGGTACCGTTGCTCACCGTCAGGCTGACCTCGTCACTCCCGGGGTAATCCTGCAGAACGGCCATCACTGAATGAAGCTGAGCGATGTCCGCCTGGGCATTATCCGTCTGCTGCAAGGTGATAGTGAGCCGCAGGTGCTCCGCCGCTTTTTCTTCTTTCGCGGTGGGCGGCTGAGTCACCACCCTGGCCGCGGGTTTTTCTCTTTTCTGGAGTCCCAAATCATACCTCCGTACACGTTCACAAACAATCTGCATCTGGTCGGCGCGTTCGCGCACCTTGCCCTCGACCAGCAGGATGTTACCTTCGCACCAGAGATCCCGGGTCTGAGAGTAGATGCGCGCCCAGGCTATCACTTCGATGCGCCCGTCAAGGTCTTCCAGCACGGCGGATACGGATGTCTGGCCATCCCGCGTCAGCATGGTGTGCAGCGAAGCCACCATGCCAGCCACACGCACCACCTGCCCGTCCATCTCAGCATCAATCTGGCCACACAGCGTGGTGTTGTCCTCTGCTGCCTGGCTGATGTAAGGGCTGAACGGATGCTCGGAAAGATAGACGCCGGTGAGCTCTTTTTCCCAGTCCAGTTTCTCTTTGGTGGTGGCAGCGGCATCCACCATCTCCAGGCTGGGCGTGGGTACATCGACGGCGGTGCCCCACAGGTCGAACATAGTGGATTGCCCGCTGTCCTTGAGACGCTGCTGCTGCTGTGCCATGTCGAGCAGCCTGCCGACATTAAACAGCAGAGTGCCGCGTTCGCCCAGCGGGTCGAGGGCGCCAGCCTTTATAAGGCTCTCCAGCACACGGCGGTTGGCCGCCGCCATGCCGGCC
>JBEKPN010000008.1:0-12666 GCA_049520695.1 Dehalococcoidales bacterium
TGACCTGGTAGAGCTTCTCCTGCGCCCAAGGGGTGGTGCTCTGCTCCCCGAAATCGTCCAGCACCAGTAGCGTTGTGGTCTTGACGCGCTCGAACATCTGGTCGTAGGTCACCTTGCTGTCAGGGCTGAAGGTGGAGCGCAGGTGATCGAGGAATTCCGGCACCACCACGAACAATGCTGGTTTCTTGGCCTGGTAGCGAAAGTTGACAATGGCCGCTGCCAGATGTGTTTTACCGCGGCCTGTGCCACCTAGTAACACAAGCCATCCTTCCGGCTCTTTAGCAAAATTTAGGGCGACGTTATAGGCAAATTCCACCGACAATTGCTGCTCGGGGGGAAGGTTAGCACGGTGCCAGTCGAAATTATTGAATGTCATTTTCTTTTCAAGTTCTAGGTTGGTTCCCCAGGTATAGTCTGCCTTCTGGTCTGGATCTTCTTCAAGAGACAGCACCTTACATAATGTGGTATCACTTAAACGGCTACGTAGCCGTTCGTCCATTTGCGCAATGGATGTCTCGGACGTGATGACTGTGGGTAATTCGTGGCTGTAGCGGTGGTTCAATAGTTGATCGAGCTTTTCCAGCGCCCAGGGTGTGCTGGCCTGTATCCCCAGGTCGTCGAGGATTAAAAGCGGCGTGTTGCGCACCTGGTCGAAGAGCCGGTCGTAGGTAGTCTCGCTCTCGGGATTGAAGGCGGCGCGCAGATGGTCCAGCAGGTCGGCGGCGGTGATAAAAAACACCGGAGCGTTGTGGCCAATGCGCTCGTTGGCAATGGCGGCCGTCAGATGTGTCTTACCGCTACCGGTGGGGCCAATAAAAACGAGCCATCCGGCGGGTTCGGCGGCGAATTTCCTGGCGGTGTCGTATGCGGCACTAAATTTTTCTTGGCTAAGAATATCACCACTTCTGCCCTGAGCCGAAAGTTTTTCAAACGTCAGGTTCTTGAGTGCCCCCAAATTGGAATATTCCTCCAAACGTGTACGACGCTTGCCAGCCTCCGACTTCTTAGTGCACTTGCAAGCAACGACGTTGCCATAATCGGGCTTACCACTAGAAAGAAGAGGATGGACGAATCCTGCCCCTTGACATAGAGAGCAGACGTCCCCCCGTTTTTCTCTACTGGCCCGGCCCGCGTTGTACGAGGTGCCCGTAGGGGCCGCGGATGTATTTGTCGGGGTCTTCTTTTTGATTATCTCGCTGATGCGTTCCATCTTTTTTACCTTCAGTCGTCCAGCGCTCCAGTAGGTACGATATGTAGCGCCAGTTGCGTTTGTTGGCTTCCACGGCTTCGCGGACGGCATCCCGTATCCATTCTTCGGGGTACTCGGTCAGGGCGTCTTTGATTTCCTCGGCTATCATGGGCGTCAGCAGGCCGATGTTCTCTTCGTAGAGGCTGAAGATGTCCTTCTGCTCGGTGGGCGCGACGGTGGGTTTGACAGCCTCTATCTTGGGCAGCTTCAGCTCGCCTCTCTGGATACGCTCGACCGCCTTGCGGTCGCTGGCGGTGTTGAGGAAGTAGAGGTGCTCGTTTTTACCGTCCTGCACGACCTCAAGGTCAAGTATGGCCCCGCGCTTTACGGCCATGTCCAGAGCGGATTTTACAGCCTCTCCTTCCATCTTGTCCTTTGTCTTCATGCTGGCAATCAGAGGCGTGTTGGATAAAAGCTCGCTGAGAGAGGCGAAGCGCGGTGTCCCTTTCTTGCCGTAAATCGTCTGGAAGATATATAGCATGGTCTTGAGCTCGGGGTTGTCCATCCCCGGCATGAGCGCGTTCATGAAGAGGTTGGGCACGGGGGTGAACTGCATATTGGCCGGGAAACCGCCGAAGGATTTCATCGCAGTTGCGGCTCCGCGTTGGAGAGATTTTCGAACTTGGTGAGGGCGTTCTTGAAGCGTACTTTTACCTGTCCGATGGGCCCGTTCCTGTGCTTGGCCACGATGATATCGGCCATCTCGCGCGGGTATTCCTGGCCGAGATGGTCGCGATCCCATTCGTCTTCGGTCTTGTAGTACACCTCATCGCGGTAGATGAATATCACAATATCAGCATC
Organism: Dehalococcoidales bacterium; assembly: GCA_049520695.1. GTDB lineage: Bacteria > Chloroflexota > Dehalococcoidia > Dehalococcoidales > UBA1222 > SURF-27. The sequence goes on from JBEKPN010000008.1 coordinate 2,051, forward strand.
CTGCTCTATGGAGCCCGACTCCCTGAGGTCAGACAGCTGAGGCATGTGCGAGGTGCGGCCTTCCACGGCGCGCGATAGTTGAGAGACAGCGATGAGAGGCACGTTGAGTTCCCTCGACAGTGCCTTGAGGGCGCGCGTGATGTTGGAAAGCTCCTGCACGCGGTTTTCCACGCGGCCCTCGCTCTGCAGGAGTTGCAGGTAATCCAGTATGATGAGGTCGAGCGGGCGCTCGTAGTGCAAGCGGCGCGCTTTGCTGCGCATTTCCACCACCCGCAGCATGGGCGAATCGTCGATATAAATGGCCGCCGTGGACAGCTTGCCCTGTGCCTCCATAATGGCGCGTTCTTCTTCCTCCGTATTCAGCCCCAGCCGCATGTGCTTGGAGTTGACCTCGGCTTCGCTGGCGAGCAGCCTTTGTACCAGGGACTCGCGCGACATCTCCAGACTGAAGAGGGCCACGCAGGCACCCTGCTCCAGCGCCGCATTGCGTGCGATGTTGAGCGCCAGCGAGGTTTTGCCCATGCTGGGGCGCCCGGCCAGGATGATGAGGTCGGAACGTTGCAACCCGCCCAGCAGCTCGTCCAGCCCGCGAAAGCCGGAGTATATATGCGGCAGGCGCTGCAGAACGCCCGCTTCGGGCGGAGGGGGCACCTCGAAGTATTTGTCTAAGACGCTCTTGATGGGCACGAAGTCCAGCCGCCCTCTCTCGGTGCGCAGCCGGAAGAGCACGTCCTCCGCTTTATTGAGAGTGGAGGCGATGTCGGGGTCGGCATCATAGCCCATCACGGAAATTCTGTCGGCGGCGGAGATGAGCTGACGCATGATGGACAGGCGGTAGACTATCTGGGCGTAGTGCTCGATGTCCAGCGAGGTCGGCACGATGGAGATAAGGTGGTTCAGATACGCCGGTCCGCCCACCTTTTCGAGCTGCCCCAACCGCTCGAGTTCCTGCGCTATCGTTATCTGGTCGATGGCCTCGTCGCGGTGGTACAGTGAGCGCGCCGCCTGATAAATCCAGCGGTTGGCCTCGGAGAGAAAGTCCTCCGGGCGTAACTGTCCGTCCACCTGGTAAATGCTCTTGCCGTCAATAAGAAGAGAGCCGTTGACAGCTTCTTCGGCGTCTATATCGTGAGGTGGCAGCCTGTCGTTAGCCACTTTATGATTCCTCGCCGGTGACCTTCACCTTTATCCGGGGCGTCAGCTCGCCGCTCAGCCGCACCACGGCCTCGAAGGTGCCGGTGTGGCGGATAGGCTCGGCTAGTTCAACCTTGCGTTTGTCGATCTCGGTACCCAGCAGTTTAGAAAGCTCGCCTGCTATGTCGGTATTGGTAATAGAGCCGTAGAGCTGATCCTTGGCGCCCACCTTGCCCTTGAGCGCGACGGTCTTGCCCTCGATTTTTTTAGCCAGGGCTTCAATTTCGGCGCCAGCTTGCGCCTGGCGGCGTGCAGCGGCGCGGTTCTCGGCTTCAAAGTGCTGCTGAATGCCGGGCTGGGCCAGGGCAGCCAACTTCTTGGGGATGAGGAAGTTGCGCGCGTAACCATCGTTGACTTCCTTCATCTCACCAGCCCTGGCTACGTTGGGAACATCCTTGAAAAAGATGACTTTCATACCATTTCACCTCGGGGGGATTTTCAGACTCCTATTATACTAGATAAGGGGACGGAGTTAAACAAGAAAAGAAGGGGTTTTTCACTTTATGCTGGAGGCCCGACTGAGGCGGACGAAGCATCTGGTGGGGGGAAGGCTCCCTCCCTTTGGTTCTCCAGCTAGTCCGCACGCCCCCAGACCGGAGTTAAGGACAATCGTGTATTCAGTTCCTGACATCAGGATAGTTTTGGGAATTCTCATGAATGGCCCCCATTTGGTGTAAATTCGGTTGACTCGCGGAGTTTTCCGTATCACAATTACCTAAATGAAAAAAGGCGAACATGGCGGTTATCCTTTAGGTGAAGGCGGGAAGGAGATACGCTATTTTGTCATGGGCTTTAGCGACAATGAAACTATTGTGGAACAGGGCTATTTATCTGACATATTCGATGGTTTTGATGTTCAGGATCTGCTCGACGATAACAAAAATGTCAAGACATTTCGCCCTATCCGTGAAAAGCCCGATGGTATAGAGGAATGTTTACAGGCTGCCAAAGCTTACGCCGAGAAACTTAACCGCGCGTGGCTGGTATCTTGCGAGTTGAAACGCGAATCCGGAAATAATTAAATCGGACTGTGGAGAATTATATGACAATTAACATCAAAAAAGTCATTCTCAGCCGGAAAGGGTTTGATTCTGTGGCTGGCGGTGATTATTCAAGGGTGGACCCGGCAACGGGAAAGTATATCTTGATACCGATTCCGGAAACCGAAAATTCTGCGAAATTTTACAAATATAAAGATATACGTGTAACGCCAAATTATTTATCCGATATAGATGCCGATGATCTGGAGGACTTAATTTTCAAGTTGGGTATGAATAAACAGGCTCGCAATTCAGCCATTGGATATGCGCATTTTGATCCCTGGCTAGGCCCATACCCCTGGCTCGAAAAAGATGATAAAGACAATCATAAAATTGGCGCATTTGGTCAGCAAGGTATCGCTCTACGTCATCTGATAAAACAAGAGGTTGCCACGGAACAGGGGGTTACAAACGGTAGTTTATTCCTGTTCTACAGCCGGTTTAAGCCTTTTAGCAATGTGAAAGAAAACCCAAAAGCGCGAGAACAACCGGCAGTCAATATCGATTCACAGGGCGCATATTTCATTTACGGGTGGTTAAAAGTCGGCAGCATTATTGATACCCGGGACCGTCTTGATCCCGATGTAAAAGCGTTGCTGGAGAATAAACACCCGCATTATCACAACCTTATACCAGGGGAAGACGAAATATTCTTAGGCGCGGAATTTCTCGACGAAGACAAGAAAATCCGAGGCTTTGGATATTTCCACGAGTTAGCCCCGAAATTTATGCTTTCCAAACCCGATGACAAAACTAGGATACACCCCGCGACTAAACCGACAATATGGGAATTGCCGGGGTTCTTTTACCGTAATGATGAGCATAAAAACGAAAGATTGACTTATCTGAAAGACAAAATATGGGTAAAGAATGAGGATTCCGATAAAGCTAATATGACTGAACTTAAAGGATACGGGCAGGAGTTTGTGTTTGATACTTCTAAAGATGTAAAGGGATTAGAATCCTGGTTGATGAATATGTTTTCCAACAATGCCTAAAACATAACCCCAAACAAAAAGGCTGGAATTCTTGCAGATTTCCAATCCTATCTTTTAATTTTAGGCTGATTTAGCCCGTAAGTCAGCGGTACAAAATATTATACTGTCAAAGCCCTTTCGTACAGTTCTGAGGCTTTAAAAGAGCTCCTAACCAGCGGGGCTGATGCAATACCCTTGAAACCCTCTTTCCAGCCGATTTGCTCGTATTCGGTAAACTCCTCGGGTGTAACAAAACGCACAACAGGGTGGTGGCCAGCCGATGGTGCAAGGTACTGCCCGAGAGTCAGCAAATCGCATCCTATCTGTCTCAGGTCGCGCATAACGCCGATGACCTCGGCTTGAGACTCTCCCAATCCGAGCATAACCCCAGATTTGGTGATAATACTGGGGCGCAATTCCCTGGCCATTTTCAATACATCCAGCGAGCGATGGTAGTCAGCCATCGGTCTTACTTCCGAATACAGGCGGGGGACTGTCTCAAGGTTGTGAGAAAAGACGTCCGGGCCTGCTGTCACGACGGTTCGTATCGATTCAATGCTTCCCCTGAAGTCAGAGACCAGTACTTCGACTTTGAGTTCAGGCATCTGGCTGTGCAATGCCTCGATAGTGGCGGCAAAATGCCCAGCGCCGCCGTCAGCCAGGTCGTCACGCGTAACGCAGGTGATGACGACGTAGCTCAAACCGAGCCGACTGACAGCTTCGGTGATATGTGCTGGTTCCTCAGGGTCGAGTGGAGTGGGGACGCCTTTATTAACGGCGCAGAAGGTGCAGTTGCGGGTGCATATTTCACCCATGATCATAAAAGTAGCCGTGCCGTGAGAAAAGCAAAGTCCTATGTTAGGGCAGTGCGCGCCTTCACAGACAGTGTGGAGCTTTAATCCAGATAGCAGACTTTCTATGCCGGTAGTCTCGCCGGCGCGGGGAATCTTCTGCTTAAACCACTCGGGCAGCCTCTGGGTCAACGCACTCTCCTTCCAGTTGGTCTTTTAAGACCGGCTTCAATTCAACGCGGAATACGTTGGCAAAGGAATCAATCACTCGCTGCTCTACTTCTTCCAAAGAGATATCGTGCCCCAGCTCGCCAGCAATGGACGTGGCCACCTTGCCTGGCAGGCCGCACAGATTGATAACCTCAAATGACTTAAGGTCGGGATTCACATTCAACGAGAGGCCGTGCATGCTGATGCCGTGGCTGAGATGCAGCCCGATAGCTCCTATTTGTTTACCATCCACCCATAAGCCATGATGCTCCAACCACCTTTCAGCGGCTATGTTGTAGGACATCAAAACACGCAGTGCCACTTCTTCAAGGTCGGCAATATAACCACGCAGGAGACCGGGTCTCTTTCTCAGGTCCATGATTGGGTAGACTACCAGTTGCCCAGGACAATGAAATGTGACGTCACCCCCTCTGTTGGAAGCGTGAACGGATATCCCCTTTTCAGCGAGTACCTCAGGGGGAATAAGTATGTTTTGGGGCTTGGCAAACCTTCCCAGTGTGATGGTTGGGGGATGTTCCAATATGAGAAGGACGTCGGCTATCTTCTCCTCAAATCTGGCTTGGACCAAATTTTGCTGAAGCGCGATAGCGTCCGGGTAGGTAATTCGCCCGAGCCTGCACAGCAGGCAGAGCGACTTTTTTTCACCAGGCATATGCTACCTCGATTGTGGGTTTCCTAAAAACCCGGTAACGCCAGTCCGGTGCAAATATCAAGCTTAACTTCCCGATTTTTGTATTATTGCACTTATGGCAATTATTCTGTTTGAATACTGGCTAATAGATTGAGATATTGTTGAGGTGTTAACAAGTCATTGAGCTCGGCAGGATTACTGATTCGAACTGCTATCATCCATCCCTGCCCATATACGTCACCTTCTGGGGCAAGCGCAAATACATTCGTCATAATATTTGGCAACTGAAGATTTGTGTTTACATCAATAACCGTCCCGCTCACTGGGCTCGTTAAGTCTGCGCTCAATTTTTGGCCTTCAATAGTTCCAAAGGAGTCCCCCTTGGTAAGTATGGTACCAACCGGGACCAGGGATAATTCGTTAGGTCTACACAACATGAACGAAAATGGGTCCGAAATACCCATCACCACTATATCAGCAGCTACGGATAAGACCCAGATATGTTCTTCAGAATACAGTCGGTCTGTAGCTACCGTGGTACAACAACTGGGTACAGCCAGGAGAGGAATAGGGGTATTGGCCGGAATATACTTGTAACCGGTAGAAGAAGTTGTGGGTTGAATCGTTGTGGGTGCCACAGTCTTGTTCGAACTACTGCAAGCAGACTGAAGGGCGATAGAAGATATTGCTATCCCCCCAACCACCAGGCCGGCCTCCTTGAGAAACTCGCGTCTTGTAAGTGACCCTAACTCTTTTTCTGATTCTTTGGGCATATCCCTCCGCCTTCGACAATCCTACATTACTTGTTCTGGGGAAATGGCTCACTCCTTGTCACTGAATAGGGTAGGCAAAGTAGCATAACCACAAGGAGTATAGCCAGTACGATAATAACTTTACTATTCAAGATGCTCATGAGGGATGGCCGATTTCGGCCGGAATGGTGGCCGAATTACTTCAGAACGCCGGCCGATTTAGCCTGGAATACGCAACTTGACTCCCCAATTTTGCATTATTGTATTTTTGGCGATTATTCCTTTCCTACTTGTTTGAGATATAGAGCGAGATATTGCTCAGGTGTTAATAAGTCCTTGAGCTCGGCGGGATTGCTGATTCGAACTGCTATCATCCATCCACTCCCGTATGCATCACCACCTTCTAGTAAAGGCGCAAAGGCATTTTTAAGATTACTTTGCACCAGAAGCCATGTATTTATATCAATAACCGTCCCGGTCACTGGGCTCGTTAAGTCTGCGCTCAACTTTGAGCCCTCAATAGTGCCGAAGGAGTCCCCCTTGGTAATTATGTTGCCAACCGACTCCAGAGCTAGTGCTGTAGGTTTATATAGCATTAATGAAAATGGGTCCGAAATACCCATCACCACTATATCAGCAGCTACGGATAAGACCCAGATATGTTCTTCAGAATACAGTCTGTCCGTAGCTATTATGGTGTTACAACTGGGTACATCTATGACAGGAACGGGTGTGTTGGCCGAAATATACTTGTAACCGGTGGAAGTAGTTGTGGGTTGTGTTGTTGATGCAACAGTTTTGGCCGAACCGGTGGAAGTAGTTGTGGGTTGTGTTGTTGATGCAACAGTTTTGGCCGAACTACTGCAAGAAGACTGAAGGGCAATAGAAGATATTGCTATCCCCCCAACCACTAGCCCGGCCTCCTGGATGAATTCACGCCTTGTAAGTGACTTCGACTCTTTTTCTGGTTCTTTATCTTTAGACATATACCGCCCCCTTCAATATCCTACATTACCTGTTCGGTGAAAATGGCTCACTCCTCTTAACTGAATTAAGGTAGACAATTGGCATAACACAAGGAGTAACCAGCGCGATAATAACCTTACTCTTCAAGCTACTCACTTCCTCTCCAATTACTAAAACCTGTTGTTCACAGATGCTCTAAGATGATATCCCAAAATGGTTTACCAGATGTAGCGTAACCAGCTCTGCCGCCACTTTTCCGGAAGAAGAGACCAAGCAGCGAGAAACTTCCTCTCCCGATTAGCCAGGATAATCTGAAGACACAGTGGAATGGAGACTATGTCTATCCAGATGGTCTGGGTAACCAGCAGATTGGACAGAAAACCAGGGAAACAGTGGCACGGCTGTATTAAGTGTTGAATAAAGATGAGGTCAGCTTTCATGACGATGAAGAGCAGGCACATAATTATCCAGCCCAAGGCAGAGAGCCTGGTAAGAACGCCGAAGACAAGTCCCAGTCCGATGAGAACTCCAATATAAGGGCCTATCAACCCCATAAAACGGGCTATATTTACTGGATGCATGGGGAAGAAATTGTAGCTGTAGACTGCATAAACAGATAACTTCTCAATGTCCCAGAGCTTGGGGACCTCGGCGTACAGAATCAGCGCCCCGAGCAAGAAGCGCAGGACAAAGGTCAACTTATCGCTTTTGATGAACTGACTGAGTTTTACCATATTGTCCTCCTATTTCTCGATGGGATAACCGAGTTCCTCCCATCTAAGATAACCCTTCCACAGGACTTTGACGTTATTCGGGTCAAAACCAGAATTCAGTGCCAGGAACATCTCTGCCAAACTGGCAGACCTATCGTCGTGCGGTCAGGCACAGTAGAAAACAATCAGTCTATCCTTGGGGAGCGCCTGGAGTTGGCTGTGGTTATAACTGGGGATGTTTAGCGCTCCTGGTAAGTGTCCACGGTCAAACAAATCTTTCTCATCGACAGCCACCACTACCAAGGGGTCCCCTTGGTCCATCTTTTGTTTCAATTCCTCGCTGGTTATGCGGGGTAGATTGGGGTTCACGAAACCCTGTTCAGCCAGCGCTTGTGGTGAAGGTGCTGTTGGAATTCCGGACGTAGCTGTTGGCCGTGTGCAGCCGGCAGATAATAGCACCAGAATAATGAGCAAGCTCCCTAATATTCTGCCTTTCATTTCTTTCCTTTCTGGCTTAATACGTCTCCGCTGGTTAAAAGCCGGTAATGCTTCCGGTTTTGATCTGTGCTACTAGCCAGAAGCCCAGGAGTATCAGAAAAACTCCGGATATGTAGCGCAACGGTTTATCCATTTTTTCCATGAACCTGGTAGCTCTGCCCATGCCCAGGCCGAGCATGATTGCCACCAGGGGAGCCACGAAACCAATGGCGAATACGACAAGTATGATGGTACCCTCCAGCACCTGGCCGCGCAGCGCGGCCAGCCCCAGCACGATGGGGAGTTGTAAAGGAGAGCAGGCGGCGGCGCATCCTGCGGTTGCCAGACCGACGGTAGCTCCAAGCAGCAGCGCACCTATCGTCCCGCCGGGAAGCTTTTCTGTAGCCACCTTAAAAGTGGGGAAGCGTATCGGCAGCCAATCGAGGGCGGAAAGTCCGAGAATTAAACATACGAAACCGAGGACTTTTTTGACGTAAAAACCGAGCCTGCCTGTCGTCGTCATGATGTCGCCGCCGGCGAAGCTCATAAGAGCTCCAAGCGCGCCCAGAGCGACCACCGAAGAGAGCGTAAATGCCCCGGCTGCGGTGAGCAGCTGTCTGGTCTTGCCGGTCTTGGCGGAGCCCGTGTAGCCCAGTATCACCAGCATGGCGGGTAGGCCTCCGCAACCGGCCGTGGTAGCGGCTGACGATAGTCCGAAAAGGAAGGAAGCGAGCAGCACCATGAAACCGAAGGTCTGGCCCTTAAGGATTTCCTGAATCCATGCATCCATATTTCTCTCCCTCCCCTTACCTCAGGAATTTGCGGCTGAGATACTGGTTATAAATAGAATCTGCTGTGATATCTGCTCGTAGCGTTACTGGAAAAGCACTCGCGGCTTTGGTGAACAGCCTGATGGTCAGGGTAGGATAGGTGAGCGAATCTATTTGCGGCAGAAGGAAAACGCCCACGTAAATACTATCTGTAGAGCGTATTTTATTGGCTGCTTGAACCACGACACTTGTAATAGAGGAGTTGAGCGCAGCATCGGCGCAGGGAGTAATCACCAGTACAAAATCGTTATTGGAATCATAAGCCTCTTGAAGACTGGCTACAGAAAGAGGGGTTTCACTTATGTAAGTGGGCGGCGGGTGCGAAATTATCGGCGAAGTTTGATGAGCCGCTTCGTATCTTATCGAGGAATTCACGGTCAGGCCGACAGCCGCCAGCGCAATGACGATCAGCACTACCGTTTTCCACTTAGCCCAGGGAACAGCTGGTTTTTGGGGGCTCTCGGGCTGACCGGTGTTTTCTTTTGGTTCGTTCGCTTGGGGGGCGGCATTCTCGCTCATTCCGCTGCTCCTTTCATCGACGTTTTATTTATATTTAAAATTCGCAGGTTTACGGTCAACACAGTCTGCGTCCATGACTATATAAAATAGCGGGCCTAACAGGGGAACATCCTGGCCCGACGCGCTTGGACTGCTTCAAACGCAGCACGTCTTTTTTGGCAGTCTCGTTGGCCTGCATCTCTTTTTTTACCGCAGCGAGCAGCTCGTTATAAAACCCGTCAGCACCTGTATCACGCAGCGAATAAAGGGTATAGAGACCATCGGTGCGCATGTTAAGGAACCCGGCGTCATCGAGGATCTTTAAGTTGCGCGAAGCGCGGGTCTGCGAAATCTCAAGAGCCTGCATGACCTCGCAGACGCAGCATTCCTGCGCCATAAGCACGTTAAGGATGCGGAGCCGTGTCTCGTCGGATAGGGCCTGGGCAGCGCGAGTCAGTTGTTTCATATAGACTTTGCGTTATCCTCCTTTAAAACAGCATCAGGCTTCTAGCGCCTGCTTCAGTTCTTCGTACTTCAGGTATTTTTGCTGGGAGATGACCGTACCGTCGATGCTGATAATGGGTAAGATGCCGACGCCTTTTGCCTTGATCATCTGCAAGATGTTCAGGTTCTGGCGGTATATATCCAGGTTGTGCGACATGTTGGCACGCTGGATCTGCATCTCCGGGTAATCCTTTTTCAGCTTTTTGAGCGTGTCGCTGAATTCTACCAGTGTCTTATCCGGTTCAACTCCGCATACACCCGATTCACAGCACATCGTCCCTTCAAAGATCATCAGTTTGTTATGTTTCATTAGTTTTCGCCTCTTAATTACATTATTCTATTATGCGCAATCGGTCTGATTATTAATGTCGCCTTCTAGTGTTATATGCGCATTTACGATTTAATTCAATTAATACTACATCCAATATCATGCTTTGTCAATGCCGCCACGCGTATCAAAAACCAAGCTGCTGAGAGCATGAAGATCCTTCAAGCCTTCAGGTTCATGGTCGAAAAGGGGTATTCCGAGCAGCGGCACCGGGAATTTCTCTTGAATCAATGGCAGGTATTTCTCCTGCTGCTTGCGGCGGCTGTCGAAAAAGGCATTCTTGCCGCAGTCCCGAGGAATCAGCATATTGACGACCACCAGGTTTGTATGAATGCCGACCTGCGCCTTCAGGTCCTCAGAGGCTCTCCATGACTCGATGATCGGGGTGAATTCAGGATACATCACGAAAGCGAAAGTACTCTTCTGCGGGTCGCGCATATTGGCGATTACAGTGTCATATTCCTGGATGGTACTATCCGAGGTTTTCTTGGTGAGGGAGCCGAGGTCGATATAACCGTGCCAGTCGGAAGGCAGTTCGAGTAACCTGAGAGTATGCCCGGTGGGAGCGGTATCGAAGACTACTATCTGATAAGGTCCCGGCACGAGGTAAGCCATAAAGCGCTCAAAAGCCGCCATTTCCTCGGCGCAGGGAGAGTTGAGGTCTTCTTCCACCGAGGTTTTTAC